>NZ_JBFTLX010000243.1:0-15928 GCF_056396665.1 Cupriavidus sp. 05T313
TGCACGGCCTGCAACGGGCCCGAACGCGGCGCGAGCCGCAGTTCGTGCACGCTGCGSCGSACYGGCTCGGYGTAACGGTARACCGTCTTGTGGTGAATCTTGTATTTCACGATATGGCGAGGCCGGCACAACCTCCCACGTGAAGTGGCTCAGGCAGCCAGCAGCGGCACGAGAAAATCCCGGCTGATGCCGTTGCCGAGGTCGCCGATGCGCTCCAGGAAACTGGTCAGGTAAGCATGCAGCCCGACGGCGAAGATGTCGTCGATGCGCGCGTATTTCAAATCGGCGTGGAGTTTACCAGCCTGCCGCTCGGTCTCCGAAGAATGCTGGTTCCCGACCAGCGACAGGATCGCCACCACCTCGTCCATGCTCGACACCAGCGAACGCGGCATGTCCGGGCGCAGGATCAGCAGCTCGGCCACGCGCTCGGGCGTGATCACCGTGCGGTAGATCTTGCGGTAGACCTCGAAGCCGGACACCGAGCGCAGTACCGCCGCCCAATGATAGAAATCGTTGGCGTCGCGATTGGGATCGCTGTCGTCCAGCGTGCCGGCCTGGAATTTCACATCGAGGATCCGCGCGGTATTGTCGGCGCGCTCCAGGAACGTACCCAGCCGCATGAAATGGAAAGCATCGTCCTTGAGCATGGTGCCGAACTGCACGCCACGGGCCAGGTGGGAGCGGAACTTGACCCACTCGAAGAATTGCGCGGGATCGTCGGACAGAATGCCGTCAGCGATCATGCGCTGCACGTCGAGCCAGGTGGTGTTGATGGTCTCCCACACCTCGGTGGTCAGCGAGCCGCGCACCGCGCGCGCATTCTCGCGCGCCGCGCGCAGGCAGCTCATGATCGACGAGACATTGGTCATGTCCCGCACCATGAAGTCGATCACATCGTCGCGCGTCAGCAGGCCGTACTTCTCGTCAAACACCGTGGTCAGCTCGGAGATATCGAGCATGGCCCACCAGCCCTGCTCCGCCACCTCGGCGGATTGCGGCAACAGCGACGTCTGGTAATTCACGTCGAGCATGCGCGCGGTATTCTCCGCGCGCTCGGTGTAGCGCGCCATCCAGAACAGATGGTCGGCAGTGCGGCTAAGCATGTCAGTCCCCTCGTACTGCACTGTTCGCCCGCGCGCCGCCGGCATCGAGGCGGCCGGCGCGGGAATCTCAAACAATCCTTGCGAGCGCCGCGCTTCAGCGCTCCAGCACCCAGGTGTCCTTGGTGCCCCCGCCCTGCGAGGAATTGACCACCAGCGAGCCTTCCCGCAGCGCCACGCGCGTCAATCCGCCGGGCACCATGCGCACGTCCTTGCCCGACAGCACGAATGGGCGCAGGTCGATGTGGCGCGGCGCGATGCCGGACTCGACGTAGGTCGGGCAGGTTGACAGCGCCAGCGTGGGTTGCGCGATGTACTGCTCCGGACGCGCGCGCACGACCTCGCGGAAGGTATCGATCTYGGCGCGGGTGGCGGCCGGGCCCACCAGCATGCCGTAGCCGCCGGCGCCGTGGGTTTCCTTCACCACCAGTTCGTCCATGTGATCGAGCACGTACTGCAGGTCGTCGGGACGGCGGCACATATAGGTCGGGACATTGTTCGCCCATCTGCTGGGCCAGGAAGGCGTGCTCGAAATAGGCGGAGTTGTACATGCCGGGCGTCAGTACCACCACGGTGGGATCGGCGATGTTCTGCGGCGAGACCCCGCGCAACATGTCGAGCAACAGGTCCGGATAGTGGGCCACCGGCGCCACGCGGTTGCGCGCGAACAGGTCGGGAAACAACCGCATCATCATCTTGCGGTTCTCCAGCATGTAGGAGACGCCGGAGGGCACGCGCAGGTTGTCTTCCAGCACGTAGAACTCGCCCTCGCCCGCGCGTACCACGTCGATGCCCGCAACGTGGGCATAGATATCGCGCGGCACGTCGATGCCGAGCATCTCGGGCCGGTACTGCGCGTTGTTGTAGATCTGGTCTGGGGGAATCACGCCGGCGCGGATGATGTCCTGGCCGTGATAGATATCGTGAATGAAGCGATTCAGCGCGGAGACCCGCTGGCGCAGCCCGCGCTCCAGCGTGGCCCACTCGCTGGCGGGAAAGATCCGGGGAATCACGTCGAACGGGATGGTGCGCTCGGTGCCGCTGTTGGACTCGTCCTTTTCGCCATACACGGCGAAAGTGATGCCCACACGCCGGAAGATCAGGTCCGCCTCCGCGCGCTTGTTGCCCATGGTGCCTTCGGACTGTCGCGCCAGCCAGTCCGCGAACTGCTTGTAATGCCCCCGCACGGCACCTGCCGGCAGGGACTCTCCCGCGTGGATCGCTGCCGCCACGCCATCTTGCCAATCGAGCATCTCGTCGAAAAACCGCGCCGCCATGATGGCCGTTCCCCCATGATTTGGGCGCCGCCCAAACTGCCGGCGATCCCGTTTTGATTGGCTTCTTGTTCCCGGCACAGCACCTTGAGGTCACCACCCGCAGCCCGGCGGCGCAGCCGCGGACCGTCGTCATGCTTCGAAGTGCTGTACCTATAGGATACCTATGACCACGAAAGCCGCAAGCGGCGGGCATTCGCGCCATCAAACATGGATTAAGCAAGATGTCTGCCAGCCCCTCCTCAATTCGCACCAAGACGGCGCCCGGGAACGGTCCGGGCGGGGGCAACCGCGCCGCGCTAACGCGCCACGGCCGTACCCTTGCATGCCGGCACTTCGGCCAGGATGTACTGCACCAGGGCTTCAGGGGTCTGGCGGATATCGAGTACCAGCGCGTCGCGCGGCTCCTCCAGCGTTTCGAACTGGCTCTGCAGCAGCGCCGGATTGAAGAAGTGCTCGCTGCGCTCGGCCAGGCGACCGCCGATGACCGCGGCGTCGCCCTTCATATAGACAAAGGTCACGCCGCCGTCGGGCGGCGTCAGCCGGTCGCGATAGGTCTGGCGCAACGCGGAACAGGTGAACACATGGGTGCGGCCTTCGGCGCGGGCCGCATCGATCGCCGCGCGCATGGCGGCCAGCCAGGGCCAGCGGTCTTCATCAGTCAGCGGGATGCCGTTGTGCATCTTCGCCTTGTTGGCGGCGCTGTGGAAATCATCGGCGTCGTGAAAGCCGCAATGCAGGGTCTCGGCCAGCATCTGGCCGACGGTGCTCTTTCCGCTGCCGGAAACGCCCATCAGGATGTAGATCATGTCTGCTCCAGCGATCGTGTTCGGATGGTTTGCCCATCCTTGTCGGTAGTCCCCGCGCCGGCCGCCGGCAGTGTCCGGAAGCATACGGCCATGAAGCCATGATAGGACCCGCATGGGCCGGCTCGGGGTCGTCCCCGCCAGCCGTTGGCTGCCGGGGACACAAATGACACAAATATCGGGGCGCGCCGCCTATTGTGCGACGGCCGCGCCGGTTTGGACAGCGCCGTGCGCGTCGGCTTCGGACAGGTCCAGCGCGCTGCCGCCCTCTTCTGCTATCCGCGCATTGCGGCGGAACAGGCCAAACAGGCCGCGGCCGACGCTGAAGCTGGCGAAAGCGTCGTCCGGCAGTACCGCCGAGGCGCGCGCCGCGAAGTCGGCGTCGCCGTCGGCGCCACCGAGCCATTCCAGGGTGCCAGCGACGGCATCCACGCGGAGGCGGTCGCCATCGCGCACTCGCGACAAGGGCCCCCCAGCAAGTGCCTCCGGACCCACATGAATGACAGCCGGCACCTTACCCGAAGCACCCGACATGCGCCCATCGGTCACCAGCGCCACCTTGTGGCCGGCATCCTGCAGCGCGCCCAGCACCGGCGTAAGGCGGTGCAGCTCGGGCATGCCGTTGGCGTTCGGCCCCTGGAAGCGCACCACCGCGACCACATCGCCAGCCAGCTCGCCGGCATCGAACGCGGCCTGCAAGCCTTCCTGGGAATCGAAGACGCGCGCCGGCGCCTCCACCACCCGATGCTCCGGCGCCACCGCCGACACCTTGATCATGCCGCGGCCAAGATTGCCCTGCAGCAAGCGCAGGCCGCCCTCGGCGGAGAACGGCTCGGCCGCGGTGGCCAGAACCGTCGCGTCACCGCTGGTAGCCGCACCGYCACGCCACTGCAGCACGCCGTCGATCATCACGGGTTCCTGCGTGTAGCGTGCCAGGCCGTGCCCGGCCACGGTTTCCACGTCCTCATGCAGCAGCCCCGCGTCGAGCAACTGGCGAATCACGTAGGCCACGCCGCCGGCGGCGTGGAAATGGTTCACGTCGGCGGCGCCGTTGGGATAGACCCGCGCCAGCAGCGGCGTGATGCGCGAGAGGCGGTCGAAGTCGTCCCAGTCGATGATGATGCCGGCCGCGCGCGCCATCGCCACGAGGTGGATGGTGTGGTTGGTCGAACCGCCGGTGGCCAGCAGGCCCACCACGGCATTGATCACGGCGCGTTCGTCAACGATGCGCGCCAGCGGGAGGTAGTCCGCACCCCGCGCCGTCAGGGCCAGCGCGCGTTGCGCGGCGGCGGCGGTGAGCGCATCGCGCAGACCGCTGTCAGGATGCACAAAGGCCGCGCCGGGCATATGCAGCCCCATGATCTCCATCAGGAACTGGTTGCTGTTGGCGGTGCCGTAGAAGGTGCAGGTGCCGGCCCCGTGATAGGCCTCGCACTCGGCTTCCAGCAAGGCTTCGCGGCCGACCTGGCCGGTGGCGTAGAGCTGGCGCACGCGCGCTTTTTCCTTGTTGGACAGGCCCGTCGACATCGGCCCGGCCGGCACGAACACCACCGGCAGGTGGCCGAACTGCAGCGCGCCCATCAGCAGGCCCGGCACGATCTTGTCGCACACGCCAAGCATCACGGCGGCATCGAAGGTGTTGTGCGACAGCGAGACCGCGGTCGCCATCGCGATGGCGTCGCGCGAGAACAGCGACAACTCCATGCCGGCATTGCCCTGCGTGATGCCGTCGCACATCGCCGGCACCCCGCCCGCCACCTGCGCCACCGCGCCAACGGCGCGCGCGGCCTCGCGGATCACGCCGGGGTAGCGCTCGTACGGCTGGTGGGCCGACAGCATGTCGTTATAGGCGGTGACGATGCCGAGATTGGCGGCATGCTCGACCCGCAGCTTGAGCTTGTCATGCACTGGCAACGCGGCCAGGCCATGCGCGAGGTTGGCACAGGACAGCCCGCGCAAGGGACCCAGCTCCTGCTGGGCGCGTTCGCAACGCGCCAGGTAGGCGGCACGGCTGCGCTGGCTGCGCGCGATCACGCGCGCGGTGACGGACTGTACTTCGGGCAATTTGAAAACACCATGCGCACGCATCACAAAGCGCCGCATTCACGGCAAAAATCGACAGAATAGGTGAAACCCCTAGTCACAAGCCCACCGGAAGCCGAGGCGATTTCGATGTTGATTATGTAGAATATCTACATGCAGTGCGAACTACCGAACCCCGGATACCGGGGCCAAAGGCACAAGAATGCCCCGGCACAGACAGCCCTCCTTACCATGCGCGACCGAATCCTTGCCGTCTACGACACGCTTCGCCCCTCCGAACGCCGCCTTGCCGACTACGTTGCCCGGCACGGCGCCAGCGTGATCCGTTTGTCGATGCCAGAACTGGCCGAGCGAGCGGGTGTATCCCAGCCCACCATCGCGCGCTTTTGCGCCGCGCTCGGTTATGACGGCTTCCGCGAGTTCAAACTCCAGTTCGCCCAGAACGTGGGCGGCGGCACGCCCTTCGTGCACCAGGACGTCAAGGCCGAAGACCGTCCCGCCGACATCGCCGGCAAGGTGTTCGACCGCACCATCGCCACGCTGATGACAGTGCGCAATGCGCTGTCCGCGGACCAGATCGAGCACGGCATCCAGCTGCTCGCGGCGGCGCGGCGCATCGAGTTCTATGGCTGCGGCAACTCTGGCATCGTCGCGCTGGATATCCAGCACAAGTTCTTCCGCCTCGGCATTCCCACCGTTGCGTACTCGGATTCGCATGTATTCAGCATGTCCGCGGCGTTGCTCGGCCCAGGCGATGTGGCGGTGCTGGTTTCCAACAGCGGGCGCACCTGGGACATGCTGGCCGCCGCCACGCTGGCCCGCGCCAGCGGCGCCAGCGTGCTGGCGCTGACCCACAGCGGTTCGCCGCTGGCCGCGCTGGCGGACGTATGCGTGTTCTCGGACGTGGAAGAAGACAGCGAGGTCTACACGCCAATGACCTCCCGCATCTGCCACCTGGTGCTGGGCGACGTGCTTGCGGCCGGCGTCGCACTGGAACGCGCCGACACCGTCTCCGCCGGCCTGCAGCGCGCCAAGGCCCATCTGCGCGAGCGCCGCATCGCCCAGGCCGAGCCCGCGCATCTCARCGAGGCGCCGGCGGCGCCGCGCGCCAGTAGCGCCGCTCGTGCTGGCGGTAAGCCCGCACCTCGTAAGACTCGCCGCGCGTCATGATCTGGACCGCGCCGGTTTCGTCGCTGCGATAGCGCGCGATGCCGTGCGAGCCGTAGCGATCCCAGATMTCGGGGCGCGGATGCCGGTGGCGATTGCGATAGCCCATCTGGAACAGCGCCAGCTCGGGCGCCACCACGCCCAGGAACGACCCGCTGGACGAGGTGTTGCTGCCATGGTGCGGCGCCTGCAGGAAATCGGCGCGCAGGTCTTGCGTCGGCAGCCGCGCCAGCAGCGCCGCCTCGTCGCGCCGGGAGATATCGCCAGTCAGCAGAAGGCTGCGCGCGCTGGCCTCCACCTTGAGCACGCAACTGCGCGCATTGCTGTCGATGGCAGCGTTCTGCGCCACGCCCGGCAAGGGATGCAGCATGACAAAGCGAACCCCGTCCCACTCCCACCGCTGCCCCGCCGCGCAGGGCCGGGCCTTTGGCGAGGCAGCACCCGCAGGCGGCGCCAGCAGCCGATGGCCTGATGGCGCACCTGACAGCAGRCTGTCCACCGCCAACGCCGCCATCACGTCGCGCGCCCCGCCTGCGTGATCGGCATCTTCATGACTGATCACCAGTGCGTCGAGCCTGCGCACGCCCGCGCCGCGCAGATACGGCACGATGGCGCGCGCGCCCGCGCTGCTGCCCGGCTCGCCGCGTCCGGCGCCCCACCCGTAGGCCGGACCGGCATCGTAGAGCAGCACATGCGAGTGCGTTTCCACCAGCACCGCGGTGCCTTGCCCGATATCGATCGCGGTGGCACGAAACTCGCCTTGCGCCACCGGCTGACGCCCCGCCACCACCATCGGCAGCAGCAGCACGACGCCATGCAGGCGCGCACGCACGCCGCAACGCACGGGCGCCAGCAACAGCAGCGTGCCGAGCACCGCCAGCCCCAGCGCGAACGGACCCGCGCGCGCGGCCTGCCACACCGCCCACGGCGGCGCCGCCAGCCACTCCAGGCCTATCACCAGCCAGTGCAGCAGCAGGTGCGCAGGGACGAGCAGCCAGCCCGCCAGCGGTGCCGGCAGCGCCGCCGCCAGCAGGGCCAGCGGCGTCACCAGCAGGCTGACCAGCGGAATCGCCACTGCATTGGCCAGTGGCGAGATCACCGAGACCTGCTGGAACAGCAACAGAGTCAACGGCACCAGCCCGACGGTGACGGCCCATTGCGTGCGTGTGGCCTGCGCCAGCGTGGACCGCAGACGCTGCCACCACGAGGACGCAGCATCCCCGGCGGGCTGCGCCGCGGCCAGGAAGATCACGCCCACAGCGCCGAAGGACAGCCAGAAGCCGGGCGACAGCACGGCCCAGGGATCGAGCC
This sequence comes from Cupriavidus sp. 05T313, assembly GCF_056396665.1. Lineage (NCBI taxonomy): Bacteria > Pseudomonadati > Pseudomonadota > Betaproteobacteria > Burkholderiales > Burkholderiaceae > Cupriavidus > Cupriavidus sp. 05T313. The sequence continues at coordinate 7,702 of NZ_JBFTLX010000243.1, forward strand.
CGATCGCCGCGAACGCGGCCCAGGCCAGCACCAGGGAAGCAGGCGGCGCGCGGCCGCTCCATAGCGCCAGCGCCGCCACGACCAGCATCGACACGGTACGCTGCGCCGGCACCTGCATGCCCGCCAGCAGGCCGTACGCGAGTGCGGCCATCACCGCCGCCACCAGTGCGGCGCGCCGCGCGGGCCAGTACAGCGGTAAAGGCCGCCGCAGCCAACTGCCAAGGCCAAACGAATGCCGCCACAACCAGTATGCGAAGCTGGAAAAGAGACCGGAAATCATGGTGATATGCAGGCCGGAGATGCTGATCAGGTGGCCGACGCCTGTACGGGTGAACAAGGTCCAGTCGCGCTGCTGGATACCCCGCTGGTCGCCCACCACCAGCGCCGCAAGGACCGGAGCAAAGCGCGCATCCGGAGGCAGGCTGCCCAGCACGTGGTCGCGTACCTGCATCCGCCATCGCGCGATCCTCCACGCCAGTTGTTCACCAACGGCCTCCTGCGCCTCGCGCCGGACGTCGCGCACGTAGCCCGTAGCGCCGATTCCGGCTGCCATCAGCCAGTATTCGTAGTCGAAACCATGAGGGTTGGCCAGGCCGTGCGGCCGGCGCAGACGCAGCGAAAAGACGTACCGCTCGCCGGGGCGCAACGCGGGTGGCGCATCGTCCCAGCTCAGCAGTATCTGCGAGGGAATGCCGGTCGTCATGCCATGGGCCTGCGTCTCATCGAGCGCGAACACAAAGCGCTGGCCGCGCGGCGCCTGCGCCGGCAGGCCTGCAACGACGCCGCTCAGCAGCAGGTCCACGCCTTCCAGTTCGGGCGCCAGGCGTTCTCCCAGCCTGAGTTCCGCGCGCCAAGCCGACCAGCCGAAACCCGCCAGCACCGACAGCACGATCAAGACCGCGCGAGCCCGGCCGGAGCGGCGCATGCGTAGCGCGAGCAGGGCCACGACAACCCCGGCCGCCACCAGCCCCCACGCCGTGGCGCCGCGCGGCAGCGAGCCCTGTTGTTGCAGCCACCAGCAGCCCGCCACGAAGGCGAGCAGGATCAAACGCATGCCAGCTCCCGGACGGGAAGTCAGATGTGTTTGCTTATACAGCCGTCGCCAGCCGCGAAACTTGTCAGGATGAGACGGAAAGGTTGCCGGTTGTTTCGGCCGGGGCAGGCAATGCCGATGGGAACATGGTTGCCGCAAAGGCGGCCAGGCGTGGCAGCGCAGCCACCGAGTTTTGCCACATCGCCGGTGCCAGCGTCGCGGCATCGAGACCACGCAACTCGCCCAGCACCCTGGCCACGCCCACCACTTCGGCAGGCGTATTGCGCGCCTTGTGCTGCTCGCCGAACTGGTCGTCGGACAGCCATGCGGGGGCGATGTCAGGCGCATCGGTTTCGAGCACGATGGCGTCGAGCGGCAACTCCAGCGCCAGGCGCCGGATCTGCTTCGCGCGGCTGAAAGTCAGGTTGCCGCCAAAGCCCAGCTTGAGGCCTTGATCGACAAAGCCGCGCGCCTGCTGCACGCTGCCATTGAAGGCGTGGGCGATGCCCTGGCGCACGCCGGCGCGCCGCAGCTGCGCCGCCACCTGGTCCTGCGACTTGCGCACATGCAGCAGCACCGGCAAGTCGAACTCGCGGGCAATCTTGAGCTGCTCGGTGTAGATCCACGTCTGGTGCGCGGCATCGAGGCCGGGCACGAAGAAATCCAGCCCGATCTCGCCGATGCCGACGAAGCGCGGATCGGCCAGCGAGGCTTGCACCTCCCGGCGCAAGGCATCGAGATCGGACTGCGCGGCACCCGGCGTGCACAGCGGATGGATACCCAGGGCGTAGACGCAGCCAGGGTGCCGCTGCGCCAGCGCGCGCACCGCGGCAAAATTGGACACGGCCACCGCCGGCAGCACGATGCCGGTGACGCCAGTCGCGGCGGCGGCGGCGGCTACGGCATCACGGTCGGCGTCGAATTCGCCGGCGTCGAGGTGGCAATGGGTATCGATCCACATGGCGGTGTGCCGGCGCGGCGATGCGCTTCAGCGTTCGGCGTGGAGGTGCCCGTCGCGCAGGCGCAGCACGCGGTCGCAGCGGCTGGCCAGGTCGAGGTCGTGGGTCACGATCACGAAGCTGGTGCCCAGCGTGCGCGACAGCTCCAGCATCAGGTCGTAGACGCCACCCGCCGTGTGGTCGTCCAGGTTGCCTGTGGGCTCGTCGGCCAGCACGCACGCCGGGCTGCCGACCAGCGCGCGGGCAATCGCCACCCGCTGCCGTTCGCCGCCGGACAGCTCGCCGGGCCGGTGCTGCGCCCGGTCGCCCAGCCCCACCCGCTCCAGCACCGCCATCGCCGCCGCCCGCGCCTCGGGCTGACGCAGCCCGCGGATGCGCATCGGCATGGCCACGTTGTCCAGCGCCGTGAACTCAGGCAGCAGGTGGTGGAACTGGTAGATGAATCCCAGCTCGCGATTGCGCACGATATTGCGCTCGCTCTCGCGCAGCGCCGTAAAGGGCCGGCCCTGCAAGGCAACCCGGCCACTGTCAGGGTTGTCGAGTCCGCCCAGCACATGCAGCAAGGTACTTTTGCCGGAGCCGGACGCGCCGACGATGGCAACCTTCTCCCCCGCCTCGACCCGCACGTCCACGCCCTTGAGCACGGTCACGTCCAGGCCGCCCTGGCGGAAACGCTTGGTCAGGCCCTCGCCCAGCAGGACGGGCGTGCCGTTGGCTTGGCCCGGCGCATCGGCGGCGCTGCCGGCCGGTTCGGCGCGCAACAGGGTTTCACTCATAGCGCAGCGCCTCCGCCGGATTGACGCGGGCAGCGCGCCAGCTTGGGTAGAGCGTGGCCAGGATGGACAGTACAAAGGAAACGATACCGATGGTGGCAATGTCGTTCACGCGGGGATCCGAGGGCAATTCACTAATGAAATAGATGTCGCGCGGCAGGAACTGCACATGCAGCAGCCGCTCGATAAAGGGAACGATCACGTCGATGTTGAAGGCGATCAGCGCGCCGCCGGCCACGCCCGCCAGCGTGCCGATAAAGCCGATGGCCACGCCCTGCACGATGAAGATCTTGGTGATCGAACCGGGCTGGGCGCCCATGGTGCGCAGGATGGCGATGTCGGCCTGCTTGTCCGTCACGGTCATGACCAGCGTGGACACCAGGTTGAACGCGGCCACGGCGATGATCAACGTGAGGATGATGAACATCATGCGCTTCTCGGTCTGCACCGCGGCGAACCAGTTGCGGTTCTGCTTGGACCAGTCGCGCAGGTAGAGCTCACCCGAGAGCGTGCCGGCCAGCGCGTCGGCCACTTGCGGCGCGCGCTGCATGTCCGTCAGTTTCAGGCGCACGCCGGTGGGCCCGGCGAGGCGGAACATGGCTTCGGCGTCGCGGATATTGATCAGCGCCAGCGCGCTGTCGAACTCGAAATGGCCCGACGAGAACACCCCGACCACCGTGAACTGCTTGAGCCGCGGCAGCACCCCGGCCGGCGTGATGGTGCCCTGCGGCACGACCACCGTGACCTTGTCGCCCACCTGCACACCCATGGCATTGGCCAGTTCGTTGCCCAGCGCGATGCCGAATTCGCCGGGCAGCAGGCGATCCATGCCGCCGCCCCGGAACTGCTTGCCGATATCGGACACCTTGGGCTCTTCGGAAGGCTCGACCCCGCGCAGCAGCACGCCGCGCACCGCATCATCCCGGGTCAGCATGGCCTGCGCGGCCACATAGGGCGCGGCACCGATCACTTCCTYGTTGCGCAGCGCCTCGGCGGCGGTCTTTTGCCAGTCGGGCAGCGCCCCGGGCCCGACCACCTCGATGTGCGACAGCACCGATAGCATGCGGTCGCGCACTTCTTTCTGGAAGCCATTCATCACCGACAGCACCACGATCAGCGCCGCCACGCCCAGCGCGATGCCGGCCATGGAAATCATCGAGATAAAGGAAATAAAGGTGTTGCGGCTGGCGCGCTTGCTTGCGCGGGTGTATCGCCAACCGATCTGCCACTCGTAAGGAAAGTTCAAGAGGGTTCCTGTTGTTAGGGAGTAACGCCGGCGCCACACCGCCAACGCCGCATATGGCTTACTGGCTGCGGGCTCGCGCCACTGTCCCAGCCGGGCCGGGGGACGATATTTCCGCCGGCCGCCAGCCGCAAGTTTACAATCTCGGCACCATGATGACGCACCTGACCCTGATTGTGCCCTTTTCCGTCCCGCCCGGCGCCGCGATCGACGCGGACGGCGGGGGCAACGACGCCATGCTGGAAGCCCTGCTGCGGCAGTTGGAGTTGCCGGCGCTGGGAAAGTTGCTTACCCGCGCCAGCCCCGGCCCGCGCGAGCGCCACGACGATCCCTTCCAGCGCTCGCTGCCGCATGAGCGCTGGCTGGCCGGACGTGCCGGGCTCGACACTGTCCGCGTGCCCAGCGCCCCGTTCATGCGACTGGCGGATATAGGCGCAGCCGGCGCGGGCGCCGCCGCGAACGACGGCCAGGCGTGGGCTTGCCTGCAACCGGTACACATCCACGCCGCGCGCGACCACCTGGTGCTGATGGACCCGGCTCAGTTGCACGTCCGGGCCGAGGAGTCGGCCGCCCTGCACGCCGCGGTGTCTGACCTGCTGCGGGAGTCCGGCATTTTGCTGGAAACGCCGCATCCGGCCCGCTGGTACATCCCGGAAGCCGTGTTCGGGCCACTTGTGGCGGCCAGCCCGCTGCGCGCCACCGGCCGCAATATCGATGTATGGATGCAGTCCGGAGTGCGCGCCCGCGACTGGCGCCGGATCCAGAACGAAATCCAGATGACCTGGTACGACCATCCGGTGAACCAGGCCAGGGAAGCCGCCGGAGAGCTCTCCATCAATTCTGTCTGGCTCCACGGCGGCGGCATCCTGCAACAAGTGCCGCGCCTGGCCGACACGGTTTTGACAGGCGACGCTTTCCTGCACGGCCTGGCGCTGGCCGGCGGCACTGTGTGCCAGCCCGCGCCGGCGCGCTTCAAGGCCATCGAAAGCATCGAGGGCAGCGCCATGGTGCTGCTTGAGGACGCCATCGAAGCCCATATCGCCGAAGACTGGGGCCTGTGGATCGAGCGCATGCACGCACTCGATGCCGAATGGTTCTCCCCGGCGCTGGCCGCACTCGAAGGCGGCCAGTTGCAAGCGGTGACGCTGATGCTGGCCGGCGACAACCACTACGCCGAATTCACCGTGCGCCGCGCCGACCTGCGCAAATTCTGGCGCGGCCTGGGCCAGCGCGGCGACTGGCGCGCGCTGCTGTCCGACCTCGCCTATGCCGCCTGATCACCGTTTTCCCGCAAGCCGTACATGACCCGAATCGCCGTTCGCTCCTTCTCCACYGAACATGCCGGCAAGCTGGCCGGACTCGGCCTGCATCCCACGCTGGCGCGCATCCTGTCGGCGCGCGGCGTGCGCGAACCCGCCGAACTCGCCACTGAACTGCCGGGCCTGGTGCCGCCGGCCGCCCTGAAGGGCATCGACCAGGCCGCGACTTACCTGGCGGACGCCATCGCCGCCGGCCGGCGCCTGCTGATCGTGGCCGACTACGACTGCGACGGCGCCACCGCCTGCGCGGTCGGCGTGCGCGGCCTGCGCATGCTGGGCGCGCGCATCGACTACATCGTGCCCAACCGCTTCGAGTACGGCTACGGCCTGACCCCGGAAATCGTGGCGCTGGCCGCCAAGCAGCAGCCGGATGTGATCGTCACCGTGGACAACGGCATCGCCAGCGTCGACGGCGTCGCTGCCGCCAATGCGCTCGGCATCGATGTGGTGGTGACCGATCACCACCTGCCCGGCGACCAGTTGCCCGACGCCGCAGTGATCGTCAACCCCAACCAGCCAGGCTGCGAATTCCCGAGCAAGAACCTGGCGGGCGTGGGCGTGATGTTCTACGTGCTGCTGGCGCTGCGCGCGGAACTGCGCCGCCGTGGCGTATTCGACACACAGACCCAGCCGCGCCTCGACACCCTGCTCGACCTGGTCGCGCTGGGCACCGTGGCGGACGTGGTCAAGCTCGACAGCAACAACCGCATCCTGGTCGCGCAAGGCCTCAAGCGCATGCGCGCCGGCCGCATGCACGCCGGCGTGGCCGCCCTGTTCCGCGCCGCCGGGCGCGAGGCGACGCGCGCCAACACCTTCGACCTGGGCTTTGGCGTGGGCCCGCGCCTGAACGCCGCCGGGCGCCTGGCCGACATGTCGCTCGGCATCGAATGCCTGCTGACCGACGACGCCAACCGCGCCTGGGAAATCGCCCAGGAACTTGACGGCATGAACCGCGAGCGGCGCGATATCGAGGCCGGCATGCAGCAGGAAGCGCTGCAGATCCTGGAAGGCCCGCTGGGCGCGCTGGACCCGGCCGCGCGCTTCACTATCAGCGTGTTCAACGACACCTGGCACCAGGGCGTGATCGGCATCGTGGCCTCGCGCCTCAAGGAAAAATACCACCGCCCCACCATCACCTTCGCGCCGGGCGACGAGGATACGATCAAAGGCTCGGGCCGTTCGATCCCGGGCTTTCACCTGCGCGATGCCCTGGATCTGATATCCAAACGCCACCCCGGCCTGCTGAAGAAATTCGGCGGCCACGCCATGGCGGCCGGCCTGACCCTGGGCGCGGGCGATTTCGCGCAGTTCATGGAGGCGTTCGAGACCGTGGGGCGCGAATGGTTGAGCGACGAGCAGCTTGCCCGTGTGATCGAAACCGATGGCGATATCGAGGATGCCTGCTTCAGCCCGGAGTTCGTTTCGCTGCTGGAGCAGCAGGTATGGGGCCAGGGCTTCCCGGCGCCCACGTTCTGCGGCGAGTTCGATGTCTTGCGCCAGAGCGTGCTCAAGGGCAAGCACCTCAAGCTGCAGCTCGGGCGCGGCAGCCAGCGCTTCGACGCCATCTGGTTCAACCATGCTGAGTCGCTGGGCGCCAGCGCGCTGGTGGCCTACCGGCTCGACAACAACACCTTCAATGGCGTCACCCGCGTGCAGATGGTGATCGAGCACGCGCAGTAGCGTGCGCGCCCCGCCCCGACGTCAGCCGCGCGCGGGCAGCAATCCTGCCGGATCGACCGGCTTGCCGTTGCTGCGCACCTCGAAGTGCAGTTCGCTGTCGGCCGTGCCCATGCGGCCCACTTCCTGCCCCCCGGACACCTGCGCGCCCTCGCTGACCGAGGGCTTGTCCAGGTTGCCGTAGACCGTCAGCCAGTTGTCGTCGTGCTTGATGATGACCAGCATGCCGTAGCCGCGCAGGTTGCCGACGTGGATCGCCTTGCCCCCGGCCGCGGCGCGCACCGTGCTGCCAGGCGCCGTGTTGATGCGCAGGCCCTTGCTGGCGGGCGGCCCGTAGCCCGCGGTAACGCGGCCGTCAGCCGGCCATTGCAGGCGGATGCTGGTAGCCGGCGCCCGCGACGGCGCGCTGTTGTCCACGCGCGGGGTATCCCCCACCGCCACCGGGCCGCCGCTGGCCCCGCCACCCGTGCTGGCGCTGGCGCCGGCCGGTGGGCGAATCCGCAGCAACTGCCCTACCTCGATGCGATCGGCGCTGGGCAACTGGTTCCAGCGCGTCAGCTCGCGCACCGTGCGCTTGTGTCGCCGGGCGACGGTATACAAGGTGTCGCCGCTCTGCACCCGGTAATAGCCGTCGGGCGCGGGTTCGCTGGCCAGGGTGCCACAGCCGGCCGCGAGGCAAGCCGCCGCCGCGGCGGCCAGCAGGCCAAGCGCGCGGCGGCGCGCGTTTGTCTTGTCGTGGTTGCTTTGCTTCATCACGTACTTATCGTTCCTCCCTGTCCATATCTTGAAGCCGGTTGCGCCCGCCAGCACCCTCGCGTCTGCCATGAGGCACCCGCAACTGTAGACCGTTCGCGACGCGAACCGTTCGAAATCATGCAACAGACTGCATCCGGGCGGCGGAAGACAGCCCCCGATCCGCTATAATTCAAGGTTTTGAAAGCGCAGGAACATCATGGAAGCAGAACGCCTCAACGCCATCTCCGGTGCCATCTCCGATCTCCGTTCGCGAACGGAAGATCTACGGGGGTATCTTTGACTACGATGTCAAAGTAGGAAGACTCGACGAAGTCAACGGCGAACTCGAGGATCCCGAGGTCTGGAACAACCCCAAGCGGGCCCAGGATCTCGGCAAGGAAAAGAAAATGCTGGAGGGCGTGGTCGGCGTGCTCGGCAAGCTCACCGATGACCTCAGCGGCGCCGAGGAGCTGTTCGAGCTCGCGCGC
>NZ_JBFTLX010000244.1:0-14736 GCF_056396665.1 Cupriavidus sp. 05T313
GACCTGACCAAGCCCACGCTGCACCGGACCTTCCGCCTGCAGTGGGAAGACGCCCAGCAGAGCTGGATCCTGCTGTATCCGGAAGGCATGGTCACGCTCAACGACAGCGCGGCCGCCATCCTGCAGCGCTGCGACGGCAGCCACACCCTCGACATGCTGATCGACGACCTGCAGTCCGCCTTCGGCGTGCAGGGCATCGCACCGGAGGTACACGCCTTTGTCAAACATGCCATCGAACGCGGCTGGCTGGTCTGAGCCGCCGGCAGCCATAGCACCGCCCGGGCCGCCGCTATGGCTGCTGGCGGAACTGACCTACCGCTGCCCGCTCCACTGCGCCTTCTGCTCCAACCCGGTGGACTATGCCCGGCACGACACCGAACTCGACACCGCCCGGTGGCGCGACGTTTTCACGCAGGCGCGCGCGCTGGGCGCCGTGCAACTGGGCCTGTCGGGCGGCGAACCCCTGCTGCGCAAAGACCTGGAAGCACTGGTCGAACATGCCCACGGGCTCGGCTTCTACACCAACCTCATCACCTCCGGCATCGGCCTCACGGATGCCCGGCTGGCCGCCTTGCGCATTGCCGGGCTCGATCATATCCAGCTATCGTTCCAGGACTCCACGCGCGAACTCAACGATTTTCTCTCCAGCACCCGCACCTTCAACCTGAAGCAACGCGTGGCCCGCCTGATCAAGGCGCACGGTTATCCGATGGTGATGAACTGCGTGCTGCACCGGCACAACCTCCCTCATGTGGGCGCCATCATCGAGATGGCGCTGGAGATGGGCGCGGAATACCTGGAACTGGCCAACACCCAATACTATGGATGGGCCTGGGAGAACCGGCAGGCGCTGATGCCCACGCATGAGCAACTGTGCGAAGCCGAAGCGGTCGTGAAGGCATACCGCGCCCGCATCGGCAACCGGTGCAAGATCCTGTTCGTGGTGCCCGACTACTTCGAGCAACGGCCCAAGAAATGCATGAACGGATGGGGCACAACCTTCCTTGGCGTGGCGCCCGACGGCGTCGCGCTGCCCTGCCATGCGGCCCGCATGCTGCCCGGGCTTGACCTGCCGAACGTCACCACGCGATCGCTACGTGAGATATGGCGCGAGAGCGAGGCCTTCCAGCGTTTTCGCGGCACGCACTGGCTGCCGGAGCCTTGCCGATCGTGCGACTCGCAGGCGGAAGACCATGGCGGGTGCCGTTGCCAGGCGTTCCTCCTGACCGGCGACGCCGCCGCCACGGATCCGGTTTGCGATCGGTCTGGAGACCATGGGAAGGTCGCGGAGATCGTGCTGCRGGGCAGGCTGGCCGAGGTGCAGGCGCGCGGACGGGAGAGCGGGATGGTCTTCCGCAGCGATGGGAATTCGCTCAGGCTAAGCAGCGACGGTAGCTGCGCTGATAGCAAAAAACGGAAGTAGAAAATTGAGAACAAAAAGAGCAAAGACGTTTCACGCCGTGCCTGGGCTGCCGGGCGGGCCGATGTGAAGCGTCTTTGCGAATCCTTCCTTCGTATCCGGTTTCTATCCGACCGTCAGGCCTGACACCGGTCTCTTCCAATGCTCATCCGGTGCTCAACCGATACTCAGCACCCACTCTGCCAGCCTCCTGGCATCCGCTTCACTGATACTCTCGTGCGACGGCATGGGAATCCGTCCCCAAACACCTTTTCCGCCCTCACGGATCTTTTTCGCCAGCCGCTCGGGCGCTTCCCCATCTCCCTTGTACTTGGCCGCTACCTCGGCAAAACCCGGCCCTACCACCTTGGCATTCATACTGTGACAAGAAAAGCAGCCGCTCTTGTCTGCCAGCGCCTGCATATCGGGCGCCGCTTCGACCCGGGCGGCACACAGCACCATGGCCACCGTGGCCGTCAACGACAGGTATCCTTTCGCCTTCTGCATATCTACTTCCCAATGCTCTGATCATCGACCAGCCCTTGCGCGTGCCGGCTTCGGTGTGCGAGGCCGGCACGCGCAGGGCAGCTTCACTACATGGTGTCCGGCAACGTTCAGCTCTTGTGCAGCTTGAACACCCACACCGATCCGCCCTGCTCCAGGAAATTCACGCGCTTGGCAACTTCCCCGCCCCACAGCGGCACCGCGCCGCCCCAGCCCGACACCACCGCCACATACTGCTCGCCGCCCTCCTCCCAGGTAACCGGAGGCGCCACCACGCCGCTGCCCGTCTGGAACTTCCACAGTTCCTTGCCGGTTTTGGCGTCCGCGGCCTTCAGGTAGCCCTCCGGCGTGCCCCAGAACACCAGCCCGCCGGCAGTGGTCATCACCCCGCCCCACAGCGGCGCGTAGTTCTTGACCTCCCACTCGATCTTGCCGGTCTTGGGATTGATCGCGCGCAGCGAGCCGATGTAGTCCTCGTTGAGCGGATGGATGGTGAAGCCGGCGCCGAGGAAGGCGGCACCCTTCTTGTAGCCCACGGGTTCGTTCCAGATATCCATGCCCCATTCATTGGCCGGTACATAGAACAGGCCGGTCTGCGGGCTGTAGGCCATCGGCTGCTGGTTCTTGYCGCCGAGGAAGCCCGGCGCGGCGAACACGGACTGGCCCTTCTTCGGATCGCTGCCCGCGGCCGGGTCGCCCGGCCGGCTTTCCGCGATCATGTTGGGGCGCCCGGTCTTGAGGTCGATGCTGCTGGCCCAGGTGATCTTCTTGACGAAGGGAAAGGCGTTCACCAGCTTGCCGTTGGTGGCGTCATTGACGTAGAAGAAGCCGTTGCGGTCGGCCTTGCCGCCCAGGCGCTTCCCATCCTGGTCGAAGGTCACGAACTCGTTGACGCCGTCGAAATCCCAGCCATCGTTCGGCGTGTTCTGGTAATGCCAGACGATCTTGCCGGTAGTCGGGTCGAGCGCCACGGTCGAGGCCGAATACAGGTTGTCGCCCTTGCGCATGTGGCTGTTCCACGGCCCCGGGTTGCCGGTACCGAAGTAGGCCAGGCCGGTCTTCGGGTCATAGGTGCCGCCCAGCCAGGTGGCCGCGCCGCCGGTCTTCCAGGTCTCGCCGGGCCAGCTGGCGTTCTGGGTACCGGTCACACCGTCTTCGGTCTTGTTGCCGTCCTTGTCGTACTTGTAGCCCATATGGCCTTCCACCACCGGCCTGGACCAGACCAGTTGCCCGGTCTTCGCGTCGCGTGCCTCGACCCGTCCCACCACGCCGAACTCGCCACCGGAGACGCCGGTCAGCACCATGCCTTTGACGATCAGGGGGGCTGCCGTGTAGGAATAGCCGGCGGCATAGTCCTCGATCTTGTCCTTCCACACCACCTTGCCGGTCTTCTGGTCCAGCGCCACCAGTTGCGCGTCGAGCGTGCCAAAGATCACCAGGTTGTCGTACAGGGCCGCGCCACGGTTGACCACGTCGCAGCAGGGCATGATGCCTTCGGGCAGGCGATGCTCATATTTCCAGAGCTTGCTGCCGGTCTTCAGATCGAGCGCGTAGATGCGCGAGTACGAGGCCGTCACGAACATCTTGCCGTCGTGAATCAACGGCTGCGCTTCCTGCCCGCGCTGCTTTTCGCCGCCGAACGAGAACGACCAGGCCGGCACCAGCTGGCTGACGTTCCTGGTGTTGATGCGGTTCAGCGTGGAAAAGCGCTGGCCTTGCGGGCCCATCCCCCACGACAGCACGTCGCCCGGCGACTTCGCGTCATTCTCGATCATGGCATCGGTCACCGCGGCCTGCGCCGCCAGGCTCGCGGCAGCCGCCGCGAGCACCATCATCACGCGTAACGTCCTCATTGTCTGCTCCTCTCTCTTGTTGTCGATCTTCACCAGTGCGCCTCGCACACCAGACTGACTCTTGGCAATTCCCATGCCAATGGAAAACACCTGCATCCGGCCCCGCGGCGGCCTGTGGATGCCGGGATGGCGTACCAGCGCGGAACACTCGGTTGCCGTTGTTGCGGAATTGAACAGCACACCTGTCCGGACTCAGCGTCTCAACGCCGCGTCCTCATACGCCGGGTAGAGGTGCGTCACATTGCGCAAATACTCCGCCGGCATGGCGCCCCAGCGCGCGTAGGCGTCCGGCACCGGCATGGCAAGCACCTCGGCCAGGTCGCGGCCCTGGGAGGCCGCCTGGGTCATGCGGGCGTCCAGCCACTGCAGGTAGCCGCGTGTCTGCGCGATGGCGTCCGCGCTGCCGAGCGCCGGTCCGTGGCTGGGGATCAGCAGCCGTGCGCCGCTGTCGCGCACCAGCGCCTGCAAATGGTCCAGGCTGGCCAGCCAGCGCTTGAGATCCGCATGCGGTGTGGTCGGCACGCGCTCGCGAAACGCCACGCCGCCCGCGAAGACCACGCCGGCGCCGCGATCCACTATCACGAGGTCGTCGGCGGTGTGACCGTCCATCCGGATCAGATCGAAGGTGTGCCGGCCGATCGTGCGCCGGCCCGGGGTCAGCACGTGGCGCGGCGGCGCCGGTTCCGTGTCGCGCATCCAGTTGCCGCACAGCCGGTAGAGGTTGTCGGCATATGCAGGCCCTTCGCGCCGGGCGCCGTCGATGGTGCCGGCCAGCGCGCTGCCGCCCACGTCGGTATAGGCCTGGTTGCCGAAAAAGTAGTCCGGATGCAGGTTCAGATTGAGCACCAGCCGCACCGGCGCCGCCGTGACCGAAGCAATGGCGCGGCGCTGCTGCTCGCCGTACTGGTGCGACGGCCCGGTATTGATCACCACCACGCCGTCACCCGTGTCGATAAAGGCGGTGTTGATGATGTTGCAGCCGTTGTCCGGCGCGAAATCCGCATTGGCCCCTTCCAGCAGCCACACGTCGGCGGCGACCTGGCGTGGCGCCAGGCGATAGTCCCCTGCCTGCGCCAGCGCCGCCTGCGCTGCCAGCCATAGCAGGATCCCGAGCGCGCGCTTCATGGCGTCACCTGCGCCGCGAACCGGTTGCCGTTGTTATCGCGTCCGCTCACCGTCATGCCGCGCTCCATGGCTTCGCGCAGGTCGAAGGAGAAGATGGGGTTCTCGGCAACCGGTTCGTACAGCGTCAGCCGCAGCATCGCTTCCCGGGTGGCGTCGAGCAGGCTCAGCGACTCCACATGGAAGGCCGGGATACCCGCCACCAGCCCGGTGTCCATCGGGTGCATCACGCGTAGCCGCACCCGGCCACCGTTGCCGCCGAGGCCGGGAAACACGCGCGATTCGACCCGGTTCAGCGTGGTGCTCCACGAACCGTCGCGGCGCGTCGCGCCCGGCACCGTGCAGCCGCCGCCGCTGGCATCCACCATCACCCCGCCCACGTGCCACACGCCGTCCCGCGTGCGGGCCGCCACGCGCACCGGCGAGGCCTGCTCCAGCTTGAAGCRGAACGACAGCGAGGGGCGCACCCTGAGCGGCTCGAACTCCAGCACCTTGCGGATCGGGTTGCGGTCCACCGCCACCACGATGCGATCCACCTCGCCGAGCGCCGACGCATCAAAAGCGATCGGCACCCGCATCGGATCTTCGGCAAAGGCCGGCCCGGTGACCTTGACGCGGCTGTCGAACACGTACGGCGCCTGCCGCAGCGCTTCCTTGTGCACCAGCGGCCATTGCGGCGACTGCAACGGATCGCGGCTGTCCAAGGCCCACGCACCCGTTGCGGCCAACGCCAGGCAAGCTGCCAGCGGCACGGCATGCCTCATGCCGGACCCCCGGCCTGGCGCACGCGGCGAGCCATCCCGCGCTGAGGGTCGTAGCCGAGCAGCGCCAAAGCGAAGAACACGGCCGTGCAAGCGGCCACCACCGCGAGACTGACTGGCGCGGCCTGCCCGTACAAGGCGAAGCGGATCGCTTCCACGGCATGGGTAAAGGGATTGAAGCGCGCGAGCTGGTAGACTACGGTGGCGCCGGACTCCTCCAGCTTCCAGAGCGGATACAGCGCCGAGCTGATGAAGAACATCGGGAAGATCACGAAATTCATGGTGCCGGCGAAGTTCTCCAGCTGCCGCACATGCACCGACAGCAGCAAGCCCAACGCCCCCAGCATCAGCGCGGCCAGCACCATCACGGCCAGCGCGCCGGGCAGGCATGCCGGCGCGAATGTCACGTCGAAGGCCATGGCGACAAGCAGGAAGGCGACCATCTGCAGCAAGGAAAGCAAGGTGCCGGCGGCCAGCTTGCAGGCGAGCAGCCAGGCCCTGGGCAGCGGCGCGGTCAGCAGCAGGCGCATCACGCCCATCTCGCGGTCGTACACCATCGCCAGCGAGGACTGCATGCCGTTGAACAGCGCGATCATGCCGAGCAGGCCGGGCGTGACAAAGACCTTGTATTCGACATAGGTGTCGTAGGGCGGCACGATGGCGACGCCGAGCGCGTTCTGGAAGCCGGCCGCGAATACCAGCAGCCACAGCAGCGGCCGCGCCAGCGACGAGCACAGCCGCCCGGGCTGCCGGAAGAACTTATGCAGTTCGCGCCCGGCCACCGCGCGCAAGGCGCGCCAGGCGTGGATCAGGGTGGTAGTCATGGCCTGGGCGTCGCTCCCCTATTTGCCTGGACGGCACGCGGTGTCGGCCGCGTCTGCGCCCAGCGTGTCGAGATTGTTCTTCGGATGCAGCACACCCTCCACCGGCGCCACGCCGACCACGCCGTCGGGATGCGCCAGCAGGACCGGCTGGCGCAACTGGCGGTCCCAGCGCCGGAAGGACAGCGGCGGACCCTTGAAGCCATCCACCACCACCGCCTCGGAGACCAGCGCCTCGGCCTGCCCGGCAAAGCCGCCCTTGGGCTGCCGCGCCACGCTTTCGGCTATCGCCTTCACAGCCACCCACGCGGCCCAGTCATAGCCGGTCATGGGACGGCCCGCCGCCTTGATGAAACGCCGGTTCAGCTGCGGCCCGCCGTTGCGCTCCCAGGCCCAGTGCCAGGCCTGGCCGGTCAGTCCGCTGGCACCTACCACCGGGCGGGGCAGCTGGGTGGCATAGGGCACGCCGCGCGCGAACTCGCCGTCGGCATCGGCGACCACCACCACGTCGTAGTCCACGCCGGCAGTCAGCAGGCTGAGATTGTCCAGCTCGCGCTCGCGCGGATCGTTCGACAGCTTGAACGCGCGCTGCGCCGACCAGGCAATGCCGAAGCGGCGGGCAGCCTGCGTGAGCACGGCGCGCTGCGCCGCGTCTTCCGGCGACGGGCCGCTCAGCAACAGCGCACGGCGCCACTTGCGCAGCGCCAGGTATTGCATCAGCGCGTCCGCCTGCATGCGCCGGCTGGGCAGCGTGTGGAGCAGGTGCGGCGCGCAGCCGGCGCCGCGCAGTTCATCGTCGTCGGCGGAAACGTTGAACAGCAGCGCTTCGCCGGGCTTGACCGCACGCGCCGCCAGCCTGACCGCCGGAGCCGGCAGGTCCAGCAGGATAAAGCGCGTGCCCTGGCGCGCCAGCGCGGCTACCATCGGCCCCACCTCGGCCTCGCCGCTGGCTTCCTGCGCATCGAGCCGCAGGACCTGCCCGGCGGCTTCCAGCGCAAAGCGCGATTCCGCCACCGCCACGCGCGCGCCGTCCACGGGATGGCCTTGCGGCTGGCCGGGGTAACGTTGCTCCATCCGCCGGGGTGCATAGCGCGCATCGCCGGCCATGGAAACCACGGCCACCCGTACGTCAGCCGCGTGCGCGGTGGCTGCCAGCCACGCGAACACGGCCAGCCAGCGCAGACCGGTAGCCGGACTAGTCATCGATCGCCACCGAATGCGGCACCCTGCCCGCCTTGAGCGTGGTCACGGCCTTGTTGCTTGCGGTGTCGACCACGCTGACGTCATCGGACAGTCCGTTGGCCACATAGAGCAAGGCGTTGTCGCGCGTCAGCGCCAGGCCCCAGGCGCGGCGGCCCACCAGCACGTAGTCCAGCACCCGGCGCGAAGCCACGTCGACCACGGCCACGCGATTGGCGCGGCCCAGCCCGATATAGGCGCGCTTGCCGTCGCTGCTGGCGGTCAGTCCGACCGGGGTCACGTCCTCCGCACGGAAGCCCTTGGGCGTGAAGGCGATGGTGTGTACCACTTCCAGCGTATCGGTGCGGATCACGCTGACGCTGGCGGCCAGTTCATTGGTCACCCACAGCTCCTTGCCGTCCATGGCCAGCAGCAGGCGGCGCGGGCGGTTGCCGACCCGGATATTCCTGATCAGCTTGCGCGATGCCACGTCGATCACATGGACCAGGTTGGCGACTTCCGAGGTGACGTACACCCGCTTGCCGTCCGGGCTGGCCTTCACACCCTCGGGCTCTTCGCCCACCTTGATGGCAAACACCTTCTTGCCGGACGCGATGTCGTAGGCCGACAGCAGTCCGTCCTCCTCGTTGGAGACGTAGAGCGTGCGGCCGTCGGGACTGAGGTCGAACAGTTCCGGGTCGTCGCCGACCGGCAGCGAAGCCACGGTCTTGCGGCTCGCCACGTCGACCACGTCCACCCGGTTATCGTCGCTGCAGGCCACGTAAAGGCGCCGCCGGTCCGGCGACAACTGCAGGTGGCGCGGGCGCTTGCATTGCCGCCAGACGGCGATCAGTTGCCTGCTGGCGGCGCCATAGGCGGCCACGGCATCGTCTTTCTCGCTGGAGACGAAGACCTGCCCGGTGGCGTTGCGGCTTTCAGCGGCGCCGGCCACGCCGGCGGCGATCAGCAGCAACATGGCGGCCAGGGTGGCGCAGGCGATAAAGCCAAGGGTGGGCGGCCTGTTCATGCCGGGACACGCTCGGTAGCGCGCGCGGTGGCACGGACAGGCGATGCGGGGAAGCTGGTCAGGGCCAGGAAGGCCTGCTCCAGGCTGTCGCACTCGGCGGCGCCGCGCAGCGCGGCCGGCGTGCCATCGAAGCGCACCGCGCCCCGATGCAGCACGATCACGCGGTCCGCCTGCTCGACCTCCTGCACCAGGTGCGTGGCCCACAGCACGCCGGCCCGCGCCTGCGCGGCAAGCCGGCGTGCATCGGCAACGATCTGCGCGCGCGAGGCCGGATCGAGCCCGACAGTGGGTTCGTCCATCAGCAGCACGGCGGGCTCGTGCAACAGCGCGCGCGCCAGTTCCACCTTGCGCCGGTTGCCGCCCGAGAGCTCGCGCACGGATGCCCCTGCCCGCTCCGCCAGGCCGAAATCCTCCAGCAGCCGGGCAATCCGCCCGGCGGCAACGCGGCGCGGCAGCCCGTGCAGGCCGGCATGGAAATGCAGGTTCGACAAGACCGACAAGTCCAGGTCGATGGCCGGCTGCTGGAACACGATGCCGAGGCGGGCCAGCGCACGCACCGGGTGGCGCCGCATATCCACCCCCATGACCGTAACCCGCCCCGCGTCGGCCACGAACAAGCCGCTGAGGATCTGGAACAGCGTGGTCTTGCCAGCGCCGTTGGGACCCAGCAGCGCGACAAATTCACCGCGCCGCACGTCGAGCGAAACGCCGTCCAGCGCGTGCTGGTTGCCAAAGCGCTTGCGCACGGCTTCACAGCGCAGCGCCAGCGGGGATTCCGGGGCCATCACAGGTGCTCCTTCGGCTGGGCCGTGCCCACCCGCTCGGCGAAGCGACGCTCCGCCTCCCAGGCGCGCTGCAGGTAGGCCTCGTACCGGGCGGTGTTCAGGTAGGTCAGTTCCTGGTCATACCTGGCCAGCTCGGCCACGTGGCGGGGCTGTTGCATGGCGATGCGGAACGCGTCGTGCAGGCGGTTGACGATCAGCGGGTCGGTGCCGCGCGGCACGCCGATGCCATAGGGCGAGTTGTGGATCGCGTTGTCGAAACCCAGCTCGCTGACGGTCGGCACCTCGGGCCAGCGCGCCGATCGCTGCGCGCTGAACACGGCCAGAAGGCGCATCCGCCCGCTCTCCACGAAGGGCGCGAAGCCGGTCGAATTCACGCCCGCCATCAGCGAGCCATTGGCCACCGCCAGCATCTGGTCAGCGGTGCCGCGGTAAGGCACGTGCACGTAGCGCACGCCGCTGCGTCCGAGCACATCCTCCATGGCGAGGTGGGCGGTGGTGCCGATGCCGGTCGAACCCACCGTCAGCGCGCCGGGATGGGCACGGCCCCAGGCAATCAGGTCATCCAGCGTGTGGAAGGGGCTGTCCGCGGGCACCACGATGCCGAAGGTGTAGCCGGAGATCATCAGCACCGGCTGGATGTCGCGCAGCGGCTGCCACGCGGTTTTCTGCTGATGCGGGAAACGATAGACCGTCAGCGGCAACTGGCCGATGGTGTAGCCATCCGGCCGCGCGGCGGCAAGCGCGCCGCCCACCAGCGTGCCGCCGGCGCCCGGCCTGTTCTCCACCACGATGGGCTGACCGAGCTCCCGCCCGGCCAGTTCCGCCAGCACGCGCATCGAGATATCGGTGGCACCGCCCGCCGGCCACGGCACGATCAACGTGATCGGGCGCACCGGAAAGCGCGGCGCCCCCTCCGCTGGCGCGGCCAGCGCATGCGCCAGGCCAAAGCCGAGCAGCAGCGCGAAAGCGAGGCGACGAAGCATGGCATGGCAGAAGGTGGAAGTGTTCATGCTGATTAGAAGAGCAAGGCCGATACCATGTGCGGCGCAACATGCGGGCTGTCGGGCGCCTGGCCTTCTCCGGCGTCATCCTGGAGGCCGCCAGGCATCGCTGTAAGGCTGCGCGTTGTGCAGTGCGCTATTGATGGTTGTCCCGCCGTGGAACACGCCACCAGCGCCCGGGCCAGACCTGTCCCGTTTTGAAACAGAGGCTCAGCCGAAGCCGTGCTCCACCGCATAGCGATGCATTTCCACCCGGTTGGCCAGGCCCATCTTCTTGCGGATCAGCGTCTGGTAGTTCGCCACGGTCTTGGTACTGAGATAGAGCTGCGCAGGATCCGCAATGCGGGGACCCGCGCGCCCAGCCGCTGCAGCACCTCCATGCCGCCGCGTCCGGGCATCGACAGGTCCAGGATCAGTACGTCGGCCGGATGCTGCGTCAGCCAGGCGTAGGCGGCATCGCTATCGCCGAACTCGGCCACCACGCGCACCCCCTCCTCCAGTTCCAGCAGCCGCCGGTACCCGGTGCGCACTACCGCGTGATCATCGGCAATGACTACGTCGATCGTTTTCATTTGCTCTGGCTCCCATGCGGTTGAACCGGCTCGGCGAACGCCTGCTGCGCAAGCGGAAAGCTGGCGCTCAGGCGGCAGCCGGGCGTGGCAAGGACCGCAGCAGAGGCGGGTTCGATGTGCAGCGTGCCCAGATGGGCCCACGCGCGCTCCTGCATCCCTCGCAGGCCATGACTGCGCTGCAGGGCCGCGGCGACGTCGGCAATGCCCTGGCCGTCGTCCTCCACGCTCCAGCGCACCGCCTCCCCTGCGGCCGTGGCGGCGATGCGGATCGCCACGCGGCGCGCGCCGGCATGGCGCATCACGTTGGTCAGCGCCTCCTGCGTCATCCGGTACAGCGTCAGGACCAGGTCCGCGCCCGGCGCCACACCACCAAGCGCCACCTCATAGTCCACCTGCGTCTGCTGGCCCGGCTGGTCGCGCCAGGCTCGCACCAGGTCTTGCAGCAGACGCTCCACCGAGGCGAGGCGGCCGTCGGGCTGCACGCCGTGCGGCCGAAGCCGGTGCAGCAAATGACGTACCTCGTGCTGAATCCTGGCGCAATGCCCGGCCAGGTCGTTGGCCACGAGTTGCAGCACGGGCTCATGGACACTCTTGCGAACCAGATAGGCGGCATCGGCSCGCATTGCGGTGAGCACCTGGCCGAACTCGTCGTGCAGCTCCCGCGCCAGGCGCGCGCGCTCGCTTTCCTGGGCAGTCAGCAGCTTGCGGCTCAGGGCGCGTCGCTCCGCCTGGGCATCGTCCAGCGCACCAGCCAGGTGGTTGAGCGCACGGCCGACCTGGTCCATCTCGCGCGTGCGCATGGGCGGCAGGCGCACGCTGTAGTCCTTGTCTTCGTAGCGCCGGATCGCCTCCAGGATCTGTTGCAGGGGAGCTAGCGCCCGTCCCAGGGCCCAGTGGATGCCAAACAGTAGCAGCGCGCCATAGACGGCTAGCACGGCGAGGTTGCCGGCCATGTCGTCGCTGGCTTCCTGGATTTCGCTCTCCGGATTCCAGCGCAAGGCGGCGCGGTAGGTAGCGCCGTCGCGGGTGTGGATCTCCCAGCGGCTTTCCAGCCGCGCCGCATTGGCGCTCAGGCCCGGCAGGGCTAGCAGGCCGCCCCAGGCGGAGCTGTCCCGTGGCTGCGGCGCGCTTACCAGCACCTGGCCCGCGGCATCCTCCAGATGCAGCCACAAGTGGCGCATTTGCGCCGATGCATTGATGGCGCGCAGGGCGGCAAGATGCGCCTCGCGTTCGGCCGGCGCCGCCATTTGCAATGCCGAGAGGCGCGGAATCAGTTGCGCCATGGCGTCCGCGCCATGGCGCTCGTCGCCGATGGCGCGCACCGCGAGCCATAGCGCGACCACCAGCGCGCAGCACAGGCAGGCCGCGGAGATCCAGATGGCACGGCTTAACAGATAGCGAGACATCGTCATGGCAATGACGCCCCCCGGAAGGTTGCGGTGGCCGGTGGAATTCGCCCGCGGATCGGGAGGTTTTCCCGAAGCCCGAGGTATGGAACCTGCTCCCTGTCCCTCGAGTTGTTTCCGCCAGGCCGGCACCCAACGCAGGTGCCCCGGCCAATCATTCCGAGGAGATGCAAGATGCCAGCCAACCTACCCCCGCCCAGACGCAGAGCCAAGCCGGGAGGCGCCGCCCTGCGCCCGGCGCCCCGCCTCGGCGCGCCACGGCGCGGCGCGGTCACCGCCATCGCACTGGCCGTGGCACTGCTGGCCGCCCTGCCCGCTGTTGCACAACAGGACAATGGTGTGCAAATCGGGGACAGTGCCACGCTGCCCGAGGTCCTGGTGGTGGCGGCGGCTCCGCTGCCCGGCATCGGCGTGGACCGCGATGTCGTGCCCTACACGGTGCAGACGGTCAGCGGCGACAAGCTGAACGGCACGCGCACCGGCACCCTCGCCGAATACCTGGCGCGTAACTTCACCGGCGTCAACGTCAACGACATCCAGGGCAGCCCCTTCCAGACCGACCTCACCTACCGCGGCTTTCGCGCCTCGTCGATCCCGGGCGTGTCGCAAGGGCTGTCTGTCTACCTGGACGGCATCCGCGTCAACGAGCCCTTCGGCGATGTGGTTAGCTGGGACATGATTCCCGAGTCCGCCCTGGAAAGCGTCTCGCTGGTCTCCAGCGCCAACCCCGCTTATGGCCTCAACACGCTCGGCGGCGCGCTTGCCATGACCACCCGCTCGGGCCTGACCTCACCTGGCTTCACCGCCGATCTCTCTTATGGCAGCGGCAACCGCAAGCGCGCCGACCTGTCGGGCGGCATCCGCAGCGACAGCGGCTGGCACGCCTTCGCCGCCGGCACCCTGTTCCAGGAGCACGGCTGGCGCGATCATTCCGAGGGCCGGCTCGGCAACCTGTTCATCAAGGCCGGGCACGAGGGCGAGACCGACAGCTGGGATGTGTCCGTGCTGCATGGGCGCAGCACCCTGATCGGCAACGGCCTGGTGCCCAGCTACCGCGCTAGCGGCAATGCCATGCTGCCCGGGCTCTACGAGAGCAATCGCGGTGMCGTCTATACCTATCCCGACAAAACCGAGAACATGGTCACCCAGGCCGCCCTCAACGGCCGGCACTGGTTCGACGAGAAGACCAGCGCCGCCATGCTCGCCTATGTGCGCACCAGCCGCCGCGACACCACCAACGGAGATGTGAACCCGGTCTACGCTGCTTATACGGAAGACTGCGAAGATGGCTTCAATGCCGCCGGCAGCCCGCGCAAGTCCCGCTGCGGCTACACCCGGGACGACGGCGCGGCGCTGGATCCGGCGGTGCTGAACACGACGCACATGTGGCAGCAGTCCATCGGCATGGCGTTCAGCTTCGCCAAGGAGACGGAAAAGCACCTGATCAACGCCGGGCTGACGTTCGACCGCARCCGCCTCACCTATTCGCAGTACGAGCAGCTAGGCACCTTTACCGACGACCGCGGCGTGATCGCGGACCCGGATGCGCCGAACGAACTGTTCTCCGGCGTCAGCGGCACCTCGCGCGCGATTGGCCTGTACCTGTCGGACACCTGGGCCGTGACGCCCAGCACCTTCGTGACTGGTTCGGCCCGGTGGAACCACGTGACCGTGAGCAACACGCTGCGCAACAGCGACGGCAGCGAGCAGCCGAACGAGAGCTTCACCTACCGCAGGCTCAACCCCGCGCTTGGCATTACGCAGAAGCTGGGCGCCGGGGTCTCGGTATTTGGCGGCTACGCCCAGAACAACCGCGTGCCGACGGCGCTCGAACTGGGCTGCGCCGATCCGGCCCAGCCCTGCCGCCTGCCTGCCGGCCTGCAGGCCGACCCTTACCTCAAGCAGGTCGTCTCGCACTCCTATGAAGTGGGCGCGCGCTGGCGGCCCTCGAAGGACACGGAAGTGTCCGGCTCACTCTACCGCGTTGATAACCACGACGACATCCTCTTCCTGCGCGCCCCCAACACGCAGCAGGGCTACTTCGCCAATTTCGACCGGACCCGCAACCAGGGCTTCGACCTGTCCGCCCGGCAGCGCTTGGGCAACGTCACCCTGCGCCTCGGCTACAGCTATCTCGACGCCACCTATCAGGCCACCGGTCAGCTCGCGGTGGGCGAACGCACCATCGACGTCAAGCCGGGCATGCGCCTGGCCGGCCTGCCGCGCCACACCATCAAGCTGGGTGTGGACTGGCAGGCGCTGCCCGAACTGACCCTGGGCGCCGACCTGGTTGGCGTGTCCAGCAG
>NZ_JBFTLX010000245.1:0-10757 GCF_056396665.1 Cupriavidus sp. 05T313
AGCCCAGCGTGATCAGCATCACCTGGTCCTGCGAGATTTCCTTGCTCATCAGCCGCATGAACTGATGTTGCAACGACGGGAGCGCACCGGACAGCGACTGGAGGTCGCCGAAGCGCACCACGCAAACTTCGGTATCCTCAAGGGCGGTGGCGTCGGACGCGTGCTGCATTTCGCCAAGGCCGTCGARCCCGACGACTTCGCCGGGGAGGTGGAAGCCCGTGATCTGCGAGCGGCCATCTTCCATCGTCAGGTGGGTTTTGAGCGTGCCGAAGCGGATCGCATAGACGGCGGTGAGCGGATCGCCGAGGCGGTACAGGGTCTCGCCCTTGCGTACGCGCACGCGCTCCTGCACCAGCGAATCCATTTTTTCGAGGTCCTGCTGCGACATGCCGACGGGCAGGCAGAGCTGTCCCAGCGAGCAAGTGGAGCAGCGGGGCGACATCTCGGTAATGGGAATGGATGTTAGCAATTGGGGCCTGTCGGTTTAGCGCAATCACTCAAGCGCGTGTGGCAGGCGCATTGAGTTGAAAGCTTGACGTTGAGAGCTGTCGGTTGGAAGCGCTATCCACATTAGCCTGGCGCGGGTCTGGCGGGGCCTGCCATCTGCGTGGCGCCGCCTGCCGTGCCCGTCGTCATGATTTGCGATTGCGCGGATGTGCGCGGGCGCTGGGCTTCATGTTGATAGCGCCTCTTGGAGTCGCGGGGGCGCGTAGGGCGCATTTTACCGCGCCAGGCGATGTGATTGGGAGGAGAAGTTGACCGTAGGCGTGCTCTTCAGCGTTTTTACCCTGGCTTTGCTAGGTGGTGTGCATTGCGCGGCCATGTGTGGCGGCATTGCGCTTGCGGCCGAGCAAGGCGGCACGGCCCGTGTGCCGGCCACCATCCTGCGCCGGCCAGGCCACTGGCTGCTCGAACTCCTGGTGATGCATGCCGGGCGGCTGAGCATGTATGCGCTGTTGGGCGCCTTGCTGGGTACCCTGGGCGCCGGTGTGTGGAAGGCCCAGTACTTGCCGCTGCAGCGCTGGCTGTTCGGAATCGGCAGCATGATGCTGGTGATGTCGGGATTATGGATGTTGCGTGGGCGCGCCGTGGGGGCTGGCTGGCTGGAGCGGTTTGCCGCGCGCGGCGCTGGCGGTTTGCTCCGTTTTCTTGCCGCCGTGGGCGTGCGCCTGGCGCCCTTGGGCCTGCCACAGGGGCGGCTGCTGCGCCGCTACGGCATGGGGCTGGCCTGGGGGCTGGTACCATGCGGCATGGTCTATGGCGCCCTGGCGATGGCGCTGCTGGCCGGGAACGCCCCTTCGGGTGCGCTGGTGATGGCCGTGTTCGGACTGGGCACTTTGCCAAACCTGTTGGTTATCTCGGGCCTGTCCGGCTACCTCAGGCAGTGGTCGCGCCGCCCGGCGGTACGTACCCTTGCCGGTTTGGCAGTGGCTGCCTTTGGTGTCGTCGGGGTGGCGCGCGCGCTGCTTTTGCCAGAGACRCTGGCCGCGCACGGCTTCTGTCTGGTCTTCTGATACGCCGCTTCATGGCGCATTACGCACTTTGTCGGGCAGATGCCTGTGTGAATCGGTTGCAGGTTTGCCAGGGAATGCCATACAATCGCAAGAACAGCGATATCGCGCAGCGTATTTCATCGTGGCATCGTCAGGTAGCATTCGCACTCGGGGATGCATGCCAGGAACCCTCCAGCACGTATTACCGCCAGGGACCGTTCCCAATCCGCCGTCCGGTTCAAAAGATTATTTGGTTCAAAAGACCAGCCACGGCAGGGCGGGGTGAAATAGGCCAAGCAGGCCCGATATCCGTATTTTTCTTGCACCCGGAGCGACGGACGTCGTGCCGGACAGGTCCGCCACATCAGGGGGAAGGCGCGACGCAAGGGCTCCGTCGACCGGCAGGTAAAGCCGGTGGCCGGGCGATCTCCTGCCGGGCAGGTCCGGCACCCGATGCAAAAAAGAAAGCGCACGACTGCATGCATCAAGCATTGTGGTTGGCTGCGCGGTCAGATGGCGGTGGCAATTCCAACCGCTGAACCCGCAATCTCCAGTGCGTCCGGGTTTGTCCGGGGCGCAGGTGCAAAGACAGGCTGCACGCAATCACATGAATACCCAAGAGGCGAAGATCGTCCTCGAGACCGCGCTGATTTGTGCGCAGGAACCCTTGCGCGTCAATGACTTGCGCCGGCTTTTTGCCGACGACGTCGGTGCCGACACCATTCGGGTGCTGCTGGAAGAGTTGCGCCGCGACTGGGAGCAGCGCGGCGTGGAACTCGTGGCGCTGGCCAGCGGCTGGCGCTTTCAGAGCCGCCCCGTCATGCGCGAATACCTGGACCGGCTGAATCCTGAAAAGCCGCCGAAATATTCCCGCGCGGTCATGGAGACGCTGGCGATCATCGCCTACCGGCAGCCGGTCACCCGGGGCGATATCGAGGAAATCCGCGGTGTTGCGGTGAGCACCGAAGTCGTGAAGAAGCTCGAGGACCGTAGCTGGATCGAGGTGATCGGCTACCGCGACGTACCGGGCCGGCCGGCCTTGTACGCTACCACCAAGAACTTCCTTGATGACCTTGGCCTGCGCTCGCTAGATGAGTTGCCGCCGCTGGAGGATGTCCAGGCGCAGACGCAAGCCGCGCTGCTGAACCAGGAGCCCATAGATTTCGAGGCCCTGGGCACTGTGCCCGCTTTGCCGGCCGGAAGCGACGAAGAAGCGTTCGCGGAGGCCGGCGAGGAGCCTGCGGGCGGCGCTGGCGCTGCCGTCGCCGATGTGTCCAATGCTGGCGAATTGACCCGCTCCGTCCCCGGTGTCCTCGATGCCGGTGCCACGGATGGCATCGCCGAACTGGTGGAAGCATTTGAAAAGAAGGACGCCTCGGTGCAAGCGCAAGCCGTGCCCGAGGCTGAAGTACCCGCGGTGTCCGAGCCGGATGATGGGCCGGAGAGCGAACTGGTGTCCGCCGGGCCCATGGGGGCGCGGCTTGACGGCACAGCCGTGGAGGATGCCGTCGACGACGGCGAAGCAAATGAGCAAACGGAAGCACCCGCCAACGGTTACCACGAGCAAGTGGCCTCCGGCGAGCAGGAGTCCGAAGTCCCGGGGGCGTCCAAGACGAATCCGGCGCACCCCAGCGAGCACGACGAGCGCGTGTCCAACTGAACACCATGCAACATCCGAATGTGAATACCTTGTCCGATTCTGTTGATCAAGACGTCCGCCAGGCGGATACGCCGGCCGGCGATGCCGGCAATGGCGCCGAAGGCGCGCCGCGCCGCAAGGGCCTGCGCCGTGGCCTGCGCAATCTGGTGGCCACGCGCCGCCAGGCCACGCAGGACCGCGATGGCGGGCGTGCCGCGGAAGGCGATGCACTTGCCTTCGCTGGCGGTCCGGACGCGGGAGCCGCACCGGACGCGCAATCCGCGCGTGGCGATGGCGTGAGAMAGGGGCGTACGCGCGGCAAGCGCAAGCCCGCCGAAGGCGAGTCCGTGCAGGCCGGCGAGCAGCAGGGCGAACGCCCGGCGCCGCGAGGCCGCCGCGCGTTCGGCGGCGACACTGCCGAAGGTGCGAGCGAAACCGGCGGCGAAGCCGCTGGAGAGCGCCAGCGCGACGGTGCCCGCGCCAACTCCAACGGCGCGCGCAAGCGCAAGCCGCAGCAAGGCCAGCAGCCGCAGGGCGCGGCCAGGCGCGGCAGTGCCGAGGGGCAGCAGGGTGGCCCGCGCCAGGCAAGCAAAGGAAACAAAGGCAGGGGCGGCACGCAGCGCCAGGCTCCGGGCGTGCCCGAGAAGGCCCCCGCGGCTGCAGCCGCAGGTGGCGAAGACCTGTTTCGTTTCGTCATCTCCGGCCAGTACGACCAGGAAGATACCAGCGGTGTGCGTGCCAAGGTAAAGCCGGTGCGCGAGCTCTCGGCCGATGACGATGCGCCCAAGCTGCACAAAGTGCTCGCCGAGGGCGGCCTGGGTTCGCGCCGCGAGATGGAGGAGCTGATCCTGCAGGGGCGCGTTTCTGTCAATGGCCTGCCGGCCCATATTGGACAACGCATCCTGCCGGCCGATCAGGTCCGCGTCAACGGCAAGCTGATCCATCGCCGTGTGTCGACCAAGCCGCCGCGCGTGCTGCTTTACCACAAGCCGGCGGGCGAGATCGTCAGCCAGTCGGATCCGGAAGGCCGTCCGACCGTGTTCGACAGCCTGCCGCGCATCAAGGCAGGGAAATGGGTGGCCGTGGGCCGCCTGGACTTCAACACCGAAGGGCTGCTGATCTTTACCTCCTCGGGCGATATCGCCAACAAGTTCATGCATCCGCGCTACGGCGTGGAGCGCGAGTATGCGGTCCGCACGCTGGGCGAGCTGGCGGAGGCGGATCGCCAGCGCCTGCTGCATGGCATCAAGCTTGACGATGGTGAAGCCAATTTCCTGCGCATCGCCGACGGCGGTGGCGAGGGCATCAACCACTGGTATCACGTCGCGCTGACCGAAGGCCGCAATCGCGAAGTGCGCCGCATGTTCGAGGCCGTCGGCCTGACCGTGTCGCGCCTGATTCGCACCCGGTACGGTCAGTTCCTGCTGCCCCGCGGCCTTAAGCGCGGCCGCTGGCAGGAACTCGCCGCGGATGACGTGCGCGCGCTGATGGCGTCCATCGGCCTGAAGGCGCCCGGCAAGGGTGATGGCGGCCCCAGAGGTGGCACCAAGGTGGGTGGTCGCCAGCAGCGCACCGAGGCAGCCATTGCCGGCATGCCGATGCCGACCGGCATGGATGGCCTGCCGCGCGTCAACAGGAACAATGGCCCGCGCGGTAGTGGCGCAGGCCGGGGTCAGCCAGATCCGATGCAGACCTCGATGGGTTATATCGGCGGCCCGACGCTGCTCACCTCGCATACCACGAAGTTTGGCGGTGGCGCGGCGGGTTCCCCGCGTGGTCCTGGTGGTCCGGGGCGCGGCGGTGGCCGGGGCAGCCGAGGCACGAACGGACCCATGGGCCCGATGGGTGGTATGGGCGGTATGGGTGGCATGGGTGGCATGGGTGGCGGCCAAGGCCGTTCCCAGCGTCGCGGCGGTGGTGAAGCCAACGGCAATGTGATGCCGCAGGCTGGCAAGCCCAGTGGCAATCGCCGTCCTCGCGGCGGCGGTGGCCGCGACGGCAATCGCTAAAGCGAGGGAAGGCAGTGCGCGCGGGGCCGGCCACGCAAGGAAAAGCGCGGCCCGGGCCGCGCCCCTGGCAAGCCAAGTCCTGGTGCCTTTGCCTTTTGCATCGCGACAGCGTATAATCCAAGTCTATTCAAAAGTCATCCTGTAAAAGGGTGGGCGAATGATGGGCATTGCGCCCATTTTTTTTTGCTTCGCCCGTTTCGTGTGCTTGCCGTGTTTCACGGCGCGCCGGTCGGGATGGCTGGCAGGCAAGCAGGCTGCAAGCCGCCAACAAAGGCGGCCGTGCCGGTGGGCTGGGTCTGCCACGGTATTGATGGCCATTATTCGGGAATACAGTGCATCTGGCAGATTTGATCGAAACCACCCTTAACGGCATGGGGTACGAGCTGGTTGAGCTCGAGCGCGCTCCGGGCGGACTCATGCGCGTCTATATCGATCAGCCTGAAACCGGCATCGTCATTGAGGACTGCGAGAAGGTAAGCCGCCAGCTTACCCACGTGCTGACCGTCGAGAATATCGACTACGAGCGCCTCGAAGTGTCCTCGCCGGGGCTGGACCGGCCGCTGAAGAAACTGGCTGACTACGTCCGCTTCGCGGGTCAGGAAGCCAGGGTCACGCTGCGCCTGCCGATCAATGGCCAGAAGAATTTCGTCGGCATCCTGCAGACGCCCACCGGCGAGCCGGGGGCGGAGCAGGTCGGCCTCGAGTTCGAAGGCCAGAATGGCACGGCACTGCTGGAATTCGCCATATCCGATGTCGATCGCGCACGCCTGGTGCCGGTGATCGACTTCAAAGGAAATCAGAAAAAAGGGAACAAGCAATGAGCCGCGAAGTTCTGTTGCTCGTCGATGCGCTTGCGCGTGAGAAGAACGTCGACAAGGATGTGGTATTCGGTGCGCTGGAAGCGGCACTCGCTTCGGCAACCAAGAAGCGCTTCGAGGAAGACGTGGACATTCGCGTCGCCATCGATCGCGAGTCCGGTGAGCACGAGACGTTTCGTCGCTGGCTTGTGGTCCCCGATGAACAGGGCCTGCAGGAGCCGGACAAGCAGATCCTCATGTTCGAGGCACGCGAGCAGAATGCGGACATCGAGCTGGATGACTTCATCGAAGAGCAGATCGAATCGGTCGAGTTCGGCCGTATCGGTGCGCAAGCCGCCAAGCAGGTGATCCTGCAGAAGATCCGCGACGCCGAGCGCGAGCAGATCCTCAACGATTACCTCGATCGTGGCGAAAAGGTCATGACCGGTACGGTCAAGCGTGCCGACAAGAAGGGCCTGATCGTCGAGTCCGGCCGCGTGGAAGCGCTGCTGGCCCGCGACCAGATCATTCCGAAGGAAAATCTGCGCACCGGYGACCGYGTRCGSGCKTATATCCTSAATGTGGATCGCRCCGCACGCGGCCCGCAAATCGAGCTGTCGCGTACCGCGCCCGAGTTCCTGATCAAGCTCTTCGAGAATGAAGTGCCGGAGATGGAGCAGGGCCTGCTGGAGATCAAGGCGGCTGCCCGTGACCCTGGCGTACGCGCCAAGATCGCCGTGGTGGCGCATGACAAGCGCATCGACCCGATCGGGACGTGCGTTGGCGTGCGCGGCACGCGGGTGACCGCGGTCCGTAACGAAATCGGCGGCGAAGCGGTCGACATCGTGCTGTGGTCGGAAGACCCAGCGCAGTTCGTGATTGGCGCGCTGGCGCCGGCACAGGTACAGTCGATTGTTGTCGACGAGGAAAAGCACAGCATGGACGTGGTGGTGGACGAGGAAAACCTCGCTGTCGCCATCGGCCGCAGCGGTCAGAACGTACGCCTGGCGTCCGAGCTGACCGGCTGGCAGATCAACATCATGACGCAGGAAGAATCGGCGCAGAAGCAGGCCGAGGAAAGCGACGTGGTGCGCAAGTTGTTCATGGCCAAGCTGGACGTGGACGAAGAAGTGGCTGACATCTTGATCGACGAAGGTTTCTCCACGCTGGAAGAAGTGGCCTATGTGCCCATCAGCGAGATGTTGGAGATTGACGCCTTCGATGAAGATACCGTCAACGAGCTGCGCAACCGCGCACGCGATGCGCTCTTGACGATGGAACTGGCCCGGGAAGAAAAGGTGGAAGAGGTGTCGCAGGATCTGCGTTCGCTCGACGGCCTGACCCCGGAACTGATCGGCAAGCTGGCTGAAGGCAATATCCACACGCGTGACGAACTGGCCGAGCTGGCCGTCGACGAACTTGTCGACATGGTTGGTCTCGGCGAGGAAGACGCCCGCGCGCTGATCATGAAAGCACGGGAACATTGGTTTAACTGAGGGACACGCTCACGTAACGCTTTTTCAGGCTACCTGAGCGCGCATTCCGCACACGACTGTCCCGACGTATAAACCGAGCATTGAAAGGGTTTGAATGGCAAGCACAACAGTTGCCCAACTGGCCGCAGAACTGAGCCGCAGCGCAGCTGCCCTGCTGGAACAATTGCAGGCAGCTGGGGTGGGCAAGGTGACGCCTGACGACATCATCACCGAATCCGACAAGACCAAGTTGCTGGATTACCTCAAGCGTTCGCACGGGGCGGCCGATGACAGCGCGCGCAAGAAGATCACGCTGACCAAGCGTGAGACTTCCGAGATCCGCCAGGCTGATTCCACCGGCAAGACTCGCACGGTGCAGGTCGAGGTGCGCAAGAAGCGCGTCCTGATCAAGCGCGACGAGGCTTCGCCCGAGGGCGCCGATGGCCACGACGTGGCCGACCTGCAGGTCGATGCGGCCGAGCAGGCGCGCCAGGAAGAGGAAGATCGTCAGCAGGCCGAGTTGCTGGCACGCCAGGAAGCCGAGTCGAAGGCACGCCAGGAGGCGGCTGAACGCGAGGAAGCCGAGCGCCGTGCCAAGCAGGAAGCACTGGAGGCGGAAGAACGCCGCC
Organism: Cupriavidus sp. 05T313; assembly: GCF_056396665.1. NCBI lineage: Bacteria > Pseudomonadati > Pseudomonadota > Betaproteobacteria > Burkholderiales > Burkholderiaceae > Cupriavidus > Cupriavidus sp. 05T313. The sequence continues at coordinate 8,043 of NZ_JBFTLX010000245.1, forward strand.
AGGCTGAGCTCGCCGCCCGCAAGGCGGAAGAGGAAGCCGCTGCCCTGCGCGCCGCCGCTACCGCCAAGGCGCCGGAAGACGACGACTCGCGCAAGAAGGCCGAGGACGAAAAGGTCCGTCTGGCCGCCGAGCGCGCTGCCGCGCAGAAGGCCGCCGACGATGCCAAGCAGGCTGCCGACAAGGCGCGTGCAGAGCAGGACGCAGCGCGCAAGCGCCGCGAGGCCGCCGAAGCCGAGGCGCGAGCCATTCAGCAGATGCTGAATGCGCCGGCGCGCGTGCTCAAGGCGCCGTCGGAACGCAAGGCCGAAGAGAAAAAGGCCGAGCAGACCGGTACCCTGCACAAGCCGGTCAAGGCACCGGGCACCGAAGTCAAGAAAGACGACAAGAAGCCCGCAACGACGACGACCACCGCCACCACCACCGTCGACAAGAAGACCGGCAAGGTAGTGAAGGCTGGTACGTCCTCGACCTGGCAGGACGAAGGCTCGAAGAAGAAGGGCAGCGGCCTGAAGACTCGCGGCGATTCGTCGGGTGGCGTTGGCGGCTGGCGCGGCGGTCCGCGCGGTCGTGGCAACCGTCACCAGCAGGATGATCGCGGCACCAATTTCCAGGCGCCGACGGAACCGGTGGTGCGCGAAGTGCACGTGCCGGAAACCATCTCGGTGGCGGATCTCGCCCACAAGATGGCCGTCAAGGCATCCGAGGTCATCAAGCAGATGATGAAGCTCGGCCAGATGGTGACCATCAACCAGGTGCTGGACCAGGAAACCGCCATGATCGTGGTGGAAGAAATGGGCCACAAGGCGTTTGCCGCCAAGCTGGACGATCCGGAAGCGCTGCTGGTGGTGGGTGGCGAAGACCACACCGACGCCGAGCAGCTGCCGCGTCCGCCGGTGGTGACCGTGATGGGTCACGTCGACCACGGCAAGACCTCGCTGCTGGACTACATCCGTCGTGCCAAGGTGGCGGCGGGCGAAGCCGGCGGTATTACGCAGCACATCGGTGCCTACCATGTGGAAACCGAACGCGGCGTGATCACCTTCCTGGACACCCCGGGTCACGAGGCCTTCACGGCCATGCGTGCCCGTGGCGCCAAGGCAACCGACATCGTGATCCTGGTGGTGGCGGCCGACGACGGCGTGATGCCGCAGACGAAGGAAGCTATCGCCCACGCCAAGGCGGCGGGCGTGCCCATCGTTGTGGCGATCAACAAGATCGACAAGCCTGAAGCCAACCCGGACCGCGTCAAGCAGGAACTGGTGGCCGAGCAGGTGCTGCCGGAAGAGTACGGCGGTGATTCGCCGTTCGTTCCGGTATCCGCCAAGACCGGCGCGGGCATCGACGATCTGCTGGAGCAAGTGCTGCTGCAGGCCGAAGTGCTGGAACTGCGCGCTCCGGTGGATGCCCCGGCCAAGGGCCTGGTGGTGGAAGCCCAGCTGGACAAGGGCAAGGGCCCGATCGCGACCATTCTGGTCACCAGCGGCACGCTCAAGCGTGGCGACGTGGTGCTGGCTGGCAGCGCATACGGCCGTGTCCGTGCCATGCTGGACGAAACCGGCAAGCCGACCAAGGAAGCGGGTCCCTCGATTCCGGTCGAGATCCAGGGCCTGTCCGAAGTGCCGGCCGCCGGTGAAGAAGTCCTGGTCCTGCCGGACGAGCGCAAGGCGCGCGAAATCGCGCTGTTCCGCCAAGGCAAGTACCGCGACGTCAAGCTGGCCAAGCAGCAGGCGGCCAAGCTCGAAACCATGCTGGAGCAGATGAGCGAAGGCGAAGTGCAGACGCTGCCGTTGATCGTCAAGGCCGACGTTCAAGGTTCGCAGGAAGCGCTGGTGCAATCGCTGCAGAAGCTGTCGACCGAAGAAGTGCGCGTGCAGATCGTGCACGGTGGCGTGGGCGGCATCTCGGAGTCGGACGTCAACCTGGCCACGGCCTCGAAGGCGGTCATCATCGGCTTCAACGTGCGTGCCGATGCTGGCGCGCGCAAGCTGGCCGAGAACAACGGCATCGATATCCGCTACTACAACATCATTTACGATGCGGTAGACGAGATCAAGGCGGCAATGTCGGGCATGCTGGCTCCGGAAAAGCGCGAAGTCACGCTGGGTACGGTCGAGGTGCGCCAGGTATTCCGTGTGCCGAAGATCGGTGCGGTGGCTGGCTGTATGGTCACCGATGGCATGGTCAAGCGTACCGCCCTGGTGCGGGTGCTGCGTAACAACGTGGTCATCCATACCGGCGAGCTCGATTCGCTCAAGCGCTTCAAGGACGACGTCAAGGAAGTCAAGCAAGGCTTCGAGTGCGGTTTGTCGATCAAGAACTTCAACGACGTTCAGGAAGGCGACCAGCTCGAAGTGTATGAAATCACCGAGGTGGCGCGCACGCTGTAAGGCGTGTTGCGGGCGGCGGGCCAACTGGCCCGCCGCTGCCCTTCTCGACAGAAGCGTATTGAATGGCCAAGAAAGGCAGTATCTCCTCCCGTAATCTCCGGATTTCCGACCAGATCCAGCGCGACCTGGCCGAGATGATCCAGCGTGAGCTGCGCGATCCCCGCCTGGGGCTCGTCACACTGCAGTCGGTCACGCTGACCCCCGACTACGCGCACGCCAAGGTGTACTTCACTGTGCTGGCGGCCGACGCCGCGGAAGTGGAAGGCATCCTCAACGAAAAGTCCGGCTACCTGCATTCGCTGCTCTACAAGCGGCTGCATATCCATAC
>NZ_JBFTLX010000246.1:0-10412 GCF_056396665.1 Cupriavidus sp. 05T313
CCCTATGTGGTGATGACCATGATGGCGGTGCTGAAGAACTACGACACCCGCCTGGACCAGGCTGCGCAGAGCCTCGGCGCACGCCCCTGGCAGACCATGCGCTACGTCACGTTCCCGATCCTCGGCGCGGGTCTGTTGTCGTCGTTCCTGTTTGCCTTCGTGACCTCGTTTGACGAGCTGACCATCGCGCTGTTCGTGACCGGCGGTCTCGATTCGACCTTGCCCAAGCAGTTCTGGGACGAAGTGATCCTGAGCGTCTCGCCCACGATTGCCGCGGTGTCGAGCCTGTTGTTTGTCTTTATCGCCGTGGTGATCATGGCCGCGGACCGGTTGCGCCGGCGTAGCGCGGACCGCTGACCCCTTCATTCCTGCTGCATAACCCGCGCAACCAGCTTAACCCGCATAACTGCATAACCGCATAACCAGCCGCCAGTGCGGCACCTCTCCGACAAGACGATGATTGACTCCAAGCAAGTGCAAGGCATTTTTGCCGCCATTCCCACGCCCGTCCAGCCCGACGGTTCGGTTCACGAGAGCGCAACCCGGGCCTTGCTCGACTACCTGATCCGCCAGGGCGCGGACGGTGTGGTGCCGCTTGGCGGCACGGGCGAGTTCGGCTCGCTGTCGCAGCGCGAGCGCGTGCGGATGGCGGAACTGACTGCCAGCCATGTTGCCGGCAGGATGCCGGTCGTTGCCGGCGTGCTGACGCCGGGCCTGCGCGACGGGCTCGATGCCACGCGCGAATTCGCCGCGGCCGGCGTGGATGCGGTGATGGTGGTGACGCCCTACTATACGAATCCCACCCAGCAAGGCATCCGCGATTACTTCATGCGGTTCGCCGACGAGTCGCCCCTGCCGGTCCTGCTCTACGAGATTCCGTACCGCACGCGGATTGCCATCGATCCCAAGGTCATCCATGAACTGTCGCGYCACGAGCGGATCATCGGCATGAAGGCGTGCAATCCGGATCTCTATCAGTTCCTCAAGATCGCGGCCGGCATCGACGAGGGCTTTTCCCTGATGAGCGGCGAAGACACGCTGTTCCCGCTGCATATCGGCGCCGGTGCGCGCGGCGGCGTGCTGAGCACGGCCACCATGCTGCCCAAGACCTGGCGCCTGCTCATGAAACTTGTGCGCGGCGGGAGCATGCAGGAAGCGCTGCTGATGCACCGTGAGCTGATGCCGCTGATCGACCTGGTGTTTTCGGAAACCAATCCTGGCCCGATGAAGTCCGTGCTGCAGGTGATCGGGGTCGATGCACCCGATCTGCTGGAGCCGCTGCTGCCGGCCGCAGCGCAAACCAGCGCACGCCTGCGCGAACAGTTCGAACGCCTGCTGCAAGCCTACGAGTACGCCTGAAGCCAGGCGCGGGTGGCGGGCCGGGCCGGTGGCCCTGGGCACGCCGCCGCGCGCGGGCGGCGTATCAGCGCCCGTACTCCGTGAACTTGGCTTTGGAGATCGAGGTCGCGGCCACTTGCACGTGCTTGGCAAGCTCGGACTCCACCTTTTCCGGCGTCCAGCGCGAGGTCGGCACCGAGATATTGATGGCGGCGACGGGACGGCCGCGGTGATCGAGGATGGGCGCCGCCACGGAGATATCGCCCATCACCGTCTCGTTGGCGATGATCGCGTAGCCTTTCTCCGCAGCATGCTGGATGCGCCGGCGCAGTTTCCCGAGATGCACCTCTGTGTACGGCGTAATGGCGACGCGTTCGCACGCGCCGAGGATGGCTTCGCATTCCGCCTCCGGGAGACGCGACAGGATCGCGGTGCCGGACGACGTGCAGAACGCGGGCAAGCGGCTGCCCACCGCAATATCCATGTTGACCAGATGCCGGCTCAGGATACGCGCGACGAACACGATCTCATGGCCGTCGAGTTCCTGCAGGTTGGTGGTCTCGCCCACGGTGCGGTTGATGTCCTGCAGGTAGGGCAGTGCCTTGTCGATCAGTTCGTTGGCGCGGACGTAGTTGAAGGAGAACTGCAGCAGCTTCGACGTGAGGCCATAGGTCTTTGTTTCCGCGATCCGGCGCAGGTAGCCGAGCGTTTCCAGCGTATAGACGATGCGTTGCGTCGCGCTGCGGTCGAGCTGCGCGGCCTTGGCGATATCGGCCAGCGTCATATGGCGGATCGGCCCGTCGAAGGCATGCAGAACGCGGAAGGTCTTGGCGGTGGAGCCGACAAACAGGGCCGAATCGGTGGGATCCGGTTGTCTGGTTTTTTCCACCGGCTGATCTTCATTGACTGTCRCCGCCGGCTTGCGGGCGCGGGTTGATTTTGGTTCCACTGTCGATCCTGTCGTATTTGGTGCTCACGCGCGCGGCAGGGCATGGCCCGTGGCGCGCGCAGTGGGGATTGTTGTTCGCTTGCATGATGCAAACGAGATGGGAGATGAAATGCTGAACAAGCTCAAAATAGTGTTCGTCGGTGGCGGCAATATGGCAAGCGCCATCATTGCCGGCGTGCTGGCGAATGGCGCCGCCGTGGAAAACCTGACCGTCATCGATCCCGTCGAGGGCATCCGCGAGCGCCTGGCCCGCGAGTATGGGCTCCGGGTACTGCCCGCCGCCGATCGCACGCTCACGGATGCGGACGTCGTGGTCCTTGCCGTCAAGCCACAAGTCATGCGCGTAGTCTGCGAATCCCTGCGCGAATGCCTCGGTGATGCGCTGGTGATCAGCGTGGCAGCCGGCATCCGGCTGCAGGCGCTGGCGGACTGGCTCGGCAACCGCCCGCGCCTGGTCCGCGCGATGCCGAACACACCGGCGCTCATCGGCCAGGGCATCACCGGCATGGCGGCGGCCAGGACCCTGTCGTCAGCCGACCGGAAGATGGCGGATACCATCGCAGGCGCTGTCGGCGAGGTCACGTGGGTGGAGCGCGAAGACCAGCTGGACGCCATCACCGCGCTGTCCGGCAGCGGCCCCGCCTATGTCTTCTACTTCATCGAAGCCATGGAGCAAGCCGCGGAAAAGCTCGGCCTGCCGGCCTGGCAGGGCACCCAGCTCGCGCAGCAGACGTTCCTGGGCGCCGCTGCGCTGGCGCGGGGCAGCAGCGAGGCAGCCGCCACGCTGCGCCAGCGGGTGACCTCGCCCGGCGGCACGACTGCCGCAGGCATCGGCGCCATGGAAAAGAACCATCTCCAGGCCCTGTTCGTCGAGGCCATCCAGGCCGCGGCGCACCGCAGCGCCGAACTCGGGAGCATCGCCTGACAGCCGGATCCGCATACCTGTCCTTCGCCAGCCAGGGCTAGCCGGTATGCAGCCCGGAAGCGTCAGCCGGCCAGTGCCCAGGTCATCATATTTCGATTGATGTAATTGTATATCAATTATTTGGCCTGAGAAGGGACGGAGCGGCGATCATGGCAATCGAGGCAATCGAGGAGAAAGCAGCGACATTGCGCCGTCGCCGGGCGACCGGAGGTGACCGACTGACTACCAGTCGCGCACGCGCCCGGTGTCCGCGTGCACGAACTGCTCTTGCGGATAGAAGCCCACGCCGCCGCCACGCAGCGACAGGGCGGCATCGCGCAGCTCGGCCAGCGGCACGCCGGGCAGGCGGATATCGATGGCCTTGCCGTCCATATGCAGGCTATGGCTGGCCACGCCGCCGCCGCGCGTCTTGCGCAGGCGCGCGTTGGTGGCCGGACTGCGATAGCCGGAGATGACCTGGAAGGGCGCCTCGCAGCACAGTGTTTGTTTCAGGCGGTAAAGCAGTGCGAACAGTTGCGGGTCGATGACGCCGACCTCGCCGGAGTAGTGATCGCGCAGGAACCGGTTGAGCGCGGCCAGCGACTCGGGCACGAACTGCTCGCCCACGGCGTAGACCACGGCGATGCGCTCGCCGGTGTGGGTGTGGTCGAAGGCGAGGCCGCGGGCGTCCGGCAGCGTTGCCAGGGCAGGCAAAGGCGCCAGCGGCAGCACGGCGCCGGCCAGGGCCAGCTTGCCGGTGCGGCTCAGGAACAGGCGGCGGGGTTCGCTCGGCGGTTTGGTCATCGGACGCTTTTCCCTGGACTAATACGGCGATTGTGGGCGCATTGGCGCCGAGGCAAAAGCCCGCCGGCTGGCGGACCGTTGCCGCAGCGCCTCGTCCAGCACCTTGTCGAGCCCGTAGATATCGGGGAAGAAATAAACGCGCCCGTCGGCCTTGACGATGGCAGTGCCGTACGCGAGCACCACCGGCAGCGGCTGTGGCAGCCGCAGCGTGCTGGACTGTCCCCGCTCCATGGCCTCGCGGATGCGCGCTTCGGTCCAGCCGGGTGTGTCCTGCAGCACAAAGCTGGCCAGCGCCACCGGCTCCTCGACACGGATGCAGCCATGGCTCAGGTCGCGCCGGCCGCGCGCGAACAGGCCGGGCGCGGGCGTGTGATGCAGGTAGATATTGTCGTTATTGGGGAAGATGAACTTGATGTCGCCAAGCGCATTCATCGGTCCCGGCCGCTGCCGGATGCGCAGTTGCCCGCGCTGGACGGCGTCCAGGCTGGCCGCCGATAGCGTGGTCACCGCCTTGCCGTCGCCACCGACGAACTCGAAGCCTTGCCGCTCGAAATAGCCGGGGTCGCGGCGCAGCCTGGGCACGGTCTCCGCGCGCGCAATGGAGGGCGGGACGTTCCAGTATGGGCTGAACTCGATAAACCGCATGTCCTCCTTGAAGAGCGGTGTCCGCGTGTCGAGCGCCTTGCCGACGATGACCTTCATCTCCGCCTTGACCTGGACATGGGCGTCGTGGACCTCGTAGGCACGCAACACGAACTCCGGCACGTTGACCACGATCATGCGCGGGCCTTCCAGCAAGGGCGTCCAGCGCAGGCGCTCCAGCGTCAGCTCGATCTGCCGTACGCGGCCGGCGACCGGCGCATTCAGCTGGGCGAACGTTCCCGCGCCGATCTCGCCGTCCGCGTCCAGCCCGTGGCGGGCCTGGAACGCCTTGACGCCATCCACCATCGCGCCTTCGTAGCGTTCCGGGGCTGGCGTGTCCACGGGCAGGTCGCCGAGGGCGATCAGGCGCTGCGTCAGCGCCGGCACGCCGGCGTAGGCCTGGCCGCTCACCAGCTTCCTGCCCGGCAGCGGTGGCAGTGGTGCCTGCCAGGCCGCATGGCCAGCCAGCGCGCGATAGCGGGCAAGCGCCCCGCGCAGGGTGCCATAGAGCGGGAACGCCGGCGCCGCCCGCTGGACTGCCTCGGGCAGATCGTGCCCGGCGACGGCTGCGCGCAGGTAGGCCGACGGATTGAACTGGCCGTCCGGCGCCGCGGCAAAATTCTCGTGGATCGTGCGCGGATCGACCCGGCCGCCGTGCAGGTCGGCGAGATAGTGTTCCATCGCCGCCGTCAGCCTGTCGTCAAGCAAGTCCACGGCTTCAGGCGCCAGCGGCGGGCCGTCCGCCGCCTGGCCAAGCGCGCGGCGCAGGTCCCCGGCGTCATAGTCGCGGGGTTCCAGCCCGTCGGCCGCGGCGGCGGCGAGGATATCGGCCGCCTGCCGTGCTTCGGCGGTGGGGCGGCCCTGCGAGAACCAGAGCGTGGTATCCGCGGCCAGCGTGCCCGCATGGCAGCTCAAGGCCCACGCGCCCAGCAAGCCGGCCACGATTCCGCGCACGGCCGCGCCGTTGCGGCGGAAAAAGGAAGTGCCACGCATCTGCCCGTGCATGGCCGGTCGGGGAAACGTCGGGCGCGGTCGGCCCCTTAACTGTGGAGCGCTTGTCACTGTGGCGTGCTTGTCAAAGGATCGGCTCCTGTATTCCAGCCATCCATCTTGTCCATACGGCGGACAGGTGCCGCCGGCATGGGGCCCGCGGTCCCCGTTGCGCATTCACTCCGGGATCTCGCTGCGGACCATCAGCACCGGCTTGTTGCTCTTGTGCACCACGCCTTCAGCCACGCTGCCCATGACCAGGCGCCGGAAGCCGCGTCGGCCGTGCGTGCCGACCACGATCAGGTCCGCATCCCAGCGGTCGGCTTCCTCCACGATGGTAGCGGAGACCTGCCCGGGGGAAACGGGCGTCTCGAGGACCTTGGTCGTATGCGGAACGCCGGCTTCCGCCAGGCGCGTGGCGGCGGCCGCCAGCGCGTCGCGCCCCACGGCAAGGATACCTTCCATCAGCTTGTCGGGATCGTAGCTGCCAACGGAGAAGAGGATATCGCTGTCGTCCGCGACGAAGAGCACCTTTACCTCGCTGCCGGTCGCCTTGGCGACCGTGATGGCCTGGCTCAGGGCCAGTTCCGAAGAACGGCTGCCGTCCACCGCGAGCAGAATTTTCTGGTACATGATCCGTGCCTCCGGGCTGGATGTCGCAAGGCGGGCGCGCATGGGCGCCGCGTCCACCAGCAGCATAAGGCGCGGCACAGTTGGCGTATTGACGTACGTCAAGCAGCCTGGGCGACGCGCAATACCGCCGCGCCGGCCAGGCGGCCCGCGCGCAGGTCGTCCAGCGCGGCACCCGCCTGCTCCAGCGGATAGACGGTGGTGGCGGTGCGCAGCGGTGTGGCCTGCGCGATCCCCATCAATGCGAGGCCATCTCCGCGCGTGAGGTTGGCCACCGACACGATCGACCGCTCCTCCCATAGCAGGCGATACGGAAAGCCAGGGATGTCGCTCATGTGGATGCCGCCGCAGACCACCGTGCCACCCTTGGCGACGGCTTGCAGCGCCATCGGCACCAGCGCGCCGACCGGCGCGAAAATCAGCGCGGCATCGAGCGGCCGTGGCGCGGGCTGGTCGCTGGGACCCGTCCAGCAGGCTCCGGTGTCGCGGGCGAGCTGGCAGGCGGCGGGGTCGCCGGGCCGCGTGAAGGCGAAGACTTCGCGCTGCTGCGCCACTGCGATCTGCGTCACCAGGTGGGCCGCCGCGCCGAAGCCGTAGATGCCGATACGCCGCGCGTCTCCGGCCATGCGCAGCGTGCGGTAGCCGATCAGGCCCGCGCACAGCAGGGGCGCCGCATGCACGTCGTCGTAGCGCTCCGGGATGGGAAAGCAATAGCGGCTGTTTGCCACGACGTACTCGGCATAGCCGCCGTCGCGCGTATAGCCGGTGAACTGGGGCGTGTCGCACAGGTTTTCGCGCTGCGCCGCGCAGAAGCCGCAGTGCCCGCAGGTCTGCCCGAGCCAGGGTACGCCGACCCGGTCGCCAGGGGCGAGGCCGCTCACGCCTTCGCCGCAGGATTCGATCCTGCCGACGATCTCGTGTCCGGGAATCAGCGCGTTTTTGGGGTGCGCGAGTTCGCCGTCGAGAATGTGCAGGTCGGTGCGGCACACGCCACAAGTGCTTACGGCGATACGGACCTCGCCAGGGCCCGGACGCGGTACCGGCACGCGTGCCAGGCGCAGAACCGGTCCGGCGCCGTCGAAGACCATCGCGCGCATTGAATCCTGCATATTGCCATCCTCCGCGGCCTCACCATGAGGCGCCCGGATTTCATGCTAGGCCATGCCGGCCGCCGGCGCCTGATCCACGTCAACGGGGCACGCAAGGCGGTGCCCCCGGAAAGCTGCGCAAGCCATGATCCAAATCAACATGGACTTCGCGCGGACGTCCAGACTGGAAATGTTGAAAGCGGGCTTGCCGCGGGTGCGGGAGGTAGAGGATGTACAGCAAGATCCTGGTTGCCGTGGACGGCAGCGAATCGGCCGACCGGGCGCTGGCGGAGGCTCTCCACTTGGCCGCCGCGATGGGCTCGGAAGTCACCGTGATGCATGTCATCGATAACAGCTACCTCAGGTACGAGGTTGGCTATGTCGACCTGACAGACCTGCGCGCCAGCCTGCTCGAAGGCGGGCAGTCCCTGCTGGACGAGGCCAAGGCCAAGGCCGCTGCGCAGCAGGTGGCATGCAAGACGCTGATCGTGGACGAGCCGCTGGCGCTGGGCGACGTCGCCAGCGCGATCGAGCAGGCGGCGCAACAAACGCATGCCGAGCTGATCGTGGTGGGCACGCACGGGCGACGCGGCGTGCGGCGCCTGCTGATGGGCAGCGTGGCGGAGGGGCTGGTGCGGCAATGCCGCCAGCCGGTACTGCTGGTGCATGCGCCCCCGGCCGCGGCGTAACGGGGCGTCAGCGGGCAAAAGCGTGGCAACTGGCTTGACGTGAATCAATGGTCCCCCTCCGGACGCTTCCCAGACTGGTTGCTGGCACACCAGCGGCGCGGGAATGTCATGCAGTACGCCAGCATCATGATCAACCTGTCGCTGGCCGGCACGCGGACTACCCGGATCCAGCGTTGAGGAGCCATTGATGGAAGACATCCTGATCGTCTATTACTCGCGCACCGGAACGGCCCGGCAGGCCGCGGAAGCACTGGCGGCGTATTCGGGCTGGCCGCTCGCGGAGGTCAGCGACCAGACCAGCCGCGCCGGCTTGCTGGGCGATGCGCGCTGCGTGTTCGATATCGTGCTGCACCGGCGCGTAGGCTACCGCTACGCCGGCCCGGCGCTGGACAAGTGCCGGCGGCTTGTCATCGTCGCGCCCGTCTGGGTCGGCCACCTTGCCGCTCCCATGCGCAGCTTCCTGCGCGACCACCTGCCGCTGACCTGCGAGACCTCGGTGATCTGCGTGATGGCGCGGCAAGGCGCCTTCACTGCGGCGGCGGAGGTTTCCCGCCTGGCCGCGGCGCCGTCGTCGCCGGTACTGGCGCTGCGCCAGAGCGAGGTGGCCAGCGGGGCGGCACTGCCGGACCTGCGCGCCTTCGCGGACCAGGTGGAAGCCGCGAACGGACGTGCCGGGAGCGCGCAGCGGCCTGCGTGGCTTTCGCCGAAAGAGGCCTGAGCCGCCGCGCCCGCGCGCTACCGCGTTGTTGCCTCAGCGCCCTTGCTTACTGCGCTTACCGCGCTTACTGCGTTATGGCGCTGACGGGAAAGCCCAGCATTCCGCGCCGGCAACGGCACCTGGTCCTCGTTCAGCGATATCGCTTCGGGCTCGGCTCGGCATCGATCGCGCGGCCTGACCCGCATCAGCCGGCTGATCCGGCGCCGGCAATGCGCACCACATGGCCCCATTCGTCGCTGCCCAATGGCTCTTGCGCGCGCCGTTGCCACTCCAGCACCTGAAGGTCCGCGTCGGACGGGTCGCCGCCCTGGCGCGCGCGCGTGGCGATGCGTTCGCGCAGGGTAGCCAGGTCGGCATTGCAATCGACGATGGAAAAAGGCACGCCCCGGCGCGCGGCCAGCGATGCGAAACGCAGCCGCTGCTCGCGCGCCAGGAAGGTCGCGTCGGCGATCATCGGAACGCCCGCGCCGCTGCCAAGCCGGCAGATTCCCAGCAGCCGCCGGTAGACGCGGGCGGTATCGCCAGGCGAGTAATGATCATGACGCAGCGTGGGGTTGCCACGCGGCAGACGCTTGCGCTCCACGTCGGAGCGTACGCGGACCATGGCCGCGGCCAGCGCCAGTTGCTCTGAAACGGTGCTTTTGCCGCTGCCGGAGAGGCCATGCATGATGATAATCGCGCCCGGCCGGCGCGTCAGGACGCCACAGGCCAGCGCAAGCAGATCGTTGCAGCGCACCTGCGTCGCCGCCGCTTGTTCGGCGGTGCTGGTTCCCCCCACGCTGCGCTGGCGCGCCCGCTCAAGCAGCACGCGCGCGCGCACCACGGCGCGCACCGCCGTGTAGAACGGCAGCACGGTCAGGCCGGCATAGTCGCCGCTGCATTCCAGGTAGGTATTGATCAGGCAATAGGCAAGGTCTTGCCGGCCAGCATGCAGCAGATCCATGAAGAGAAAGGCGGTATCGCTGATCGTGTCGATCCAGCGCAGCCCGGCATCGAACTCAAGGCAGTCAAAAGGCGTGGGCGCGCCATCGATCATGACGATATTGCCAAGGTGCAGGTCGCCGTGGCACTCCCGCACATGACCRCTTGCCAGCCGTTTGGCAAACGCGCGCTGCAGGGCCGCGGCCCGTTCGCGCAGGAGCGCCGCCACGCGTGCCGCCGCAGCCGTGCCGGAGGCGAGAGCGGCGACGCCGGCCAAGGCCTGTTCCATCACCGCCGTGATCCGCGCCGGCGTGCCGTGGCCGGTGCCGTCGCCGGCCACGGGCGCAGCCAAGTGGATCGCCGCAAGCCGGCGGGCCAGCGTTTCGATATGGAGACCGGTCAGCCGATTTGTCTCCGCCATGGCGGAAAGCAGGTCTCGCTGCCGGAAGCGGCGCATTTTCACCGCAAACTCCAGCGCCTCGCCAGTACCTTCCACGCGGACATCGCGCTGGCATGGCCCCGCCACGACCGGTACCACGCCGAGATAGAGCGCCGCCGCCATCCTGCGATTCAATTCCACTTCGGCCTCGCAATCCACTTTACGCGCGGCCAGCGTGGAGAAATCGACGAAGTCGAGGTGCACAGGCTTGCGCACCTTGTAAGCAAAGGAGCCGGCCAGGAAGACTTGCGAAATGTGCGTCTCGATGAGGCTGACTTTGTCTACCGGGTGCGGGTAGGC
>NZ_JBFTLX010000247.1:0-10385 GCF_056396665.1 Cupriavidus sp. 05T313
AGTCACAACTGACCGGCCGGGTGATCGCTCGCATCGAACGGCGCGGCAAATACCTGCTGCTGGAGTGTGTGCGCCAGGCTGCGGCCAGCCTTTTTCCGGATGGCTCTCCTTGCCTGCCGCCAGTAGATGACCGGGGCTGGCTGCTGATCCACCTCGGCATGACGGGTACCTTGCGGGTGCTGCCGCAAGCGCCGCCGGCGGGCAGTCACGATCACCTCGACCTGATCCTCGCGGACCCCGCCGACACGCACGCCGATACCGGCACCAGCCTGGTGCTTCGTTTTCGCGACCCGCGCCGCTTTGGCGCTGTGCTCTGGAGCCCGCTCGAAGAGTCGCAGTTGCCAACACATCCGCTGCTGCGCAACCTTGGCGTCGAGCCTTTCGATCCGCGCTTCGACGGAGCCTGGCTGTACCGCCTCGGGCGCGGGCGCAGCGCAGCCATCAAGACGGTGCTCCTGGCGGGAGACATCGTGGTGGGCGTAGGCAATATCTATGCGTCGGAGAGCCTGTTTGCCGCCGGCATCCGTCCCACCACGCCGGCTGGCCGGCTCTCCCTGGCGCGCTGTGAACGCCTTGCCGTCGCGGTGCGGGACACGCTGGCCCGTGCCATCGAGCGCGGCGGCAGCACGCTGCGCGACTTCGTCGGCAGCGATGGCAGCAGCGGCTACTTCCAGCTGGATTGCGCCGTGTATGACCGTGCCGGGCATCCCTGCCGGGTCTGCGGCACCACTATCCGGCAGATCGTCCAGGGACAGCGCTCGACTTTCTATTGCCCTACCTGCCAGCGCTGAAACCGCGCCGCCCTCCTCAAGGCCGACGCCGCACCGAAGTGTTTATTGAGTAACTTCCCGATGCTGTTGCACCGGGCCGATGGGCCGGCGCAACAGCGAGGCCCGCAGGCGACTCGAATTTCACAAAAATCCCCCGGAAACCTGTATCTTCAACAAAGTAAAAAAGTGTTACAAAGACACCATGTCACCGCCCGGGTGCAGGCTATCGGACATCAAGACGCCAGGCCTGCAGCGCCGTCGCGGGGGCTTTTCGCCAAGCCGATCCCAGTGCCAATGACAACCCTCGCCCTTCAATTCGAACAATACGGCGCCTGGAGAACCGGGGTGCTCAATTCCCTGGCCGAATTCCGCTCCTGGCTGCAGCAGCACGATCTCTACGACGCCCAGGCCGACGAACGCGTCCAGCGCATCCAGGGCGTGCTCAAGAGCGACCGGCTCAAGGTAGCCTTCATCGCGGAGTTCTCGCGGGGCAAGAGCGAACTGATCAACGCCATTTTCTTTGCAGACTATGGCCGGCGCATCCTGCCGTCATCCGCCGGGCGCACCACGATGTGCCCGACCGAGCTGCGCTACGACGAGGCCGAGGCGCCGTGCATCCGCCTGCTGCCGATCGAGACGCGCCTGCAGGAAGCCTCCACTGCTGATTTCCTCGACGTCGACGCGCACTGGCATACCGTGCCGCTCGATCCCTCGTCGCCGGATGGGATGCTCGATGCGTTCCGGCACGTGATCGAGACCAACCGCGTCACCCGGGAGATGGCGGAATCGCTCGGCTTGTATAACGAGAACGATCCCGACGCCGCCTACGCGCTCGATGCCGACGGCATGGTGGAGATTTCCCGCTGGCGCCATGCAGTTATCAATTTCCCGCATCCGCTGCTGCGCCAGGGTCTGGTAATCCTTGACACACCGGGTCTCAACGCGATCGGYACCGAGCCGGAACTGACRYTGCGCCTGATTCCGGAKGCGCAYGTSGTGGTGTTTATGCTCGCCGCCGATGCCGGCGTGACCAAGAGCGACCTGGATCTCTGGCGCAGCCATGTTAGCGCGGGCCACCGCAAGGGCTGCCTGGCGGTGCTGAACAAGATCGACGGTCTGTGGGACCCGCTCAAGTCGCCGGCCGAGACCGCGGCCGAGATTACGCGCCAGGTCACCAACAGCGCCCAGGTGCTGGGGATCGACGAGTCGCGCGTCTAYCCGGTGTCGGCGCAGAAGGGCCTGGTGGCCAAGGTCACGCACGATGACGACTTGCTGGCGCGCAGCGGCCTGCCGCAATTCGAACATGTTCTGTCGGATCAACTGATTCCACAGCGGCGTGAGATCGTCGCCGACCAGGTACAGCGCTCGGTGGAGGAAATGACGCGTGGCGCGCAGCAACTGCTGCAGAGCCGCCGCCGCAGCATCGTCGAGCAGTTGTTCGAGTTGCGCGGCCTGCGCGGCAAGAACCACGCGATGGTCAAGCACATGCTGATGCGTGTGCAGTCCGAAAAGGAAGAGTTCGAGCAGAGCATCKCSAAGTTCCAGGCGCTGCGYCTTGTGTTCGGACGYCACAGCGCSGAYATCATCAAGAGCCTGCARYTGCGCGACGTGCGCCGCACCATGCGCGAGCGCCGCGAGCAGATGAAGGAGCGCTTCTTCTCGCGCGGCATGCGCGAGGACATGGACGGGCTGTTCGCCCGGCTAGGCGAACTGGTCAGCGAGGCTGACCAGAAGATCGTCCAGCTACACCAGCTCACCGACAGCATGTACCGCCGCTTCAATGCCGAGCACGGCTTCACGTTGCCGGCGCCGATCCAGTTTGTCACCGCGCGCTACGTGAGCGAACTGCAGCAGACGCTGGCACTGGCCCAGACGCACTTCGGCGCCATGAGCATGCTGACCCGCTCGCGTCCGCAACTGGTGCAAAGCGCGTTCTCCACTGTTGCAAGCCGCGTGCTGGAAACCTTTCGCGATCTCAACCGCGATATCGAGATCTGGCTCAAGTCAGTGATGACGCCGCTGGAGGCGCAGGTACGCGAGCATCAGAAGCAACTGCGTCGCCGGGTCGACTCGATCGAGCGCATCCACGAGGCGACCGACACGCTGGAAAGCCGCATCGCGCAGCTGGAGGAAGTGCTGAACGGGCTGGACGAGCGCAGCGGACGCATCGAATCCTTCTCCCGGCAGATCCTGCGGCCTGACGCCGAAGACGGCCAGCTCAGGGCCGTCGCCGCCTGAAGCACGGCTGGCGCGCGGTGCCGGAGGCGGCAAGGCGGTATCATGACGCGCCGCCGCTTCCGGCGCTGCCGCCTTTTCCGTCACGTTCCCGATGCCCCGCAAGCCAGCCGCTACTCCCGCCGTTTCTTCCACCGATCTTTCCCTGGCCGCCGTTCCCGCCGTTCCCGCCGTTCCCGCCGATTTCGCCACGCGCGTGGTGGATTGGCAGCGCCTGCACGGGCGCCATGACTTGCCGTGGCAGAACACCCGCGACCCTTACCGGATCTGGTTGTCGGAGATCATGCTGCAGCAGACCCAGGTCAGCGCGGTGATCGAGTATTTCCAGCGTTTCGTCGGCCGCCTGCCTACCGTTGCCGCTCTGGCGGAGGCTAGCGCGGACGAGGTGATGGCGCTCTGGGCAGGGCTTGGCTATTACTCGCGCGCGCGCAACCTGCACCGCTGCGCCAAGAGCGTGATGAGCGAGCACGGCGGCGTGTTTCCTACCGATCCCGAGGTGCTGGTGACGCTGCCCGGCATCGGCCGCTCGACCGCGGCGGCCGTGGCCGCCTTCAGTGTTGGCGTGCGATCCCCCATCCTGGACGGCAATGTCAAGCGCGTCTTCGCTAGGTTCTTCGGCATCCACGGCCATCCGGGCGTCAAGGCGGTGGAGAACCGCATGTGGCAAATCGCGGAGGAGGTGTTGCCCCCGAAGGGGCCTGGACAGGCCGAGGACATGGTGTCCTATACCCAGGGCGTAATGGATCTCGGCGCCACCGTCTGTTCGCGCGGCAAGCCGGCCTGCCTTGCTGCCGCGGCGTCGTGCCCGCTGGCCAGCGACTGCGTGGCGCGCCGGGACGGCCTGACCGCCGCGCTGCCCACGCCGAAACCGCGTGCCGCCATTCCCGAGCGCAGCACCGTCATGCTGCTGGTCCGGCGCGGCCGTGAAGTCCTGCTGGCGTTGCGACCCGACAGCGGCATCTGGGGCGGCCTCTGGAGCCTGCCTGAAATGCCGGTGGATACCGTGCCCTTCGATGCCGAACTGGCCGAAGACGCCGCCCGCGAACGCGCCCGCGATTTCGGCACGCCCGGCACCGCCAGCATGGTCGGCGAACTCACCCACGTCTTCACCCACTTCCGCCTGCTGATCCGCGCCATCCGCGTGGACGTCACCGGCCTGAGCGCCCACGACGCAGCCGATGGCACTCCGCTACGCTGGCTCTCGCTGGACGATCTCGATGCGGTGGGCACACCGGCACCGGTGCGCAAGCTGCTCGAAGCACAGGCGCTGGGGGGATTGTTCTAAAGCTAAAGCCCTTTGCCGCGTGGGAGGCTCAGAGAATATGGTGTTGACGCATGTACTTGTGCACGATCTCGATCCGCATCCCCGCGTCCGGCAG
This sequence comes from Cupriavidus sp. 05T313, assembly GCF_056396665.1. Lineage (NCBI taxonomy): Bacteria > Pseudomonadati > Pseudomonadota > Betaproteobacteria > Burkholderiales > Burkholderiaceae > Cupriavidus > Cupriavidus sp. 05T313. The sequence continues at coordinate 4,385 of NZ_JBFTLX010000247.1, forward strand.
CGCCATCAGCATCTGCTTGGCCTTGAGCGGCACGGGCAGCAACTCGCATAGCCGATTGGCCACCCAGCTCGGGTCATCCCACAGGAACGGCTCTGCAAACGGAAGCTTGCCCGGATGCTCCGCGTGGAGCGAGGCGACGATACGGCGCAGCACAGCAAGGCATTCGCCCAGCAGTTCAAGCTTGCAGTCGATGATGTCGGGCGGCAGCAATTCCGCCTGACCCACCAGCAAACCATCGGCGCGCACACTGTGGCCTATCAGCCGGAAGCGCTGGCGCCCGCGCGCACTGATCAGCAGCACGCCAAGCTGCTCCATATTGCAGTCGACGATATCCGCCAGGCAGCCGATGGTCTCGGGCATGGTGGGTTCATTGGGGCGGGCGACCTCGTTGCCGCTGGCGATCAGGCAGACGCCGAAAGGTGTGTGATCGCGCATGCAAGCGCGCACCATATCCACATAGCGTGCTTCAAAAACGCGCAGCGGCAGCAGGCCATCCGGAAAGAGTACGGTGTGCAGCGGAAACAGCGGCAGGCCATCCAGCGCAGGCGGTACCGACGATGTACCGGACGAAGCGGTGGTCGAAGCGGATGAGCCGGGCGTGGCGTGTGAGGACATGCTGAGCCAGCAGAGTTTCGGGCGGGAATTGCCGAGCCTGGCCGCGAAACCTGCAGCTGCGGCCTTCAGCCGCCGGGTGCGAGCTCGCGGTGTCTCACCAGCACATTACCATGGGCGCGAAAATAGTTGGCAAGTCTTTCAGCGATGTACACGGAGCGGTGCTGGCCGCCCGTGCAGCCAATGGCGACGGTCAGGTAGCTGCGATTGTCCGCGATGAAACTTGGCAGCCACTTTTCCACGTAGGCGCGGATGTCATCGGCCATGGCCAGCACCATCGGCTGGCTCTGCAGGAAGTCGATCACGGGCTCGTCGCGTCCGGTCAGCGGGCGCAGGGCCAGGTCGTAGTAGGGGTTGGGCAGCGAGCGGACATCGAACACCAGGTCGGCATCGCTGGGCACGCCGTGCTTGAAGCCAAACGATTCGAACAGCAAGGTGAGTTTCAGGTCATCGCCGCGCACGAATTCCTTGATCCACGCGCGCAGCGTATTGGTGCGCACGTTGCTGGTGTCGATACGGTGCGCGGCCTCCGCCAGCGGGCTGAGCAGCTCGCGCTCCATCTCGATGGCTTCGATCAGGGACGTGTCGTTGTATGGCGCATCGAGCGCATTGTCTGCAACGCCCGCAGGTTCGGCATTGGCCGAGAGGGTCGCCTTGTCGATACGCATCGACAGCGGGTGGCGCCGCCGCGTTTCCGAGTATCGCTGCACCAGCGCATCCGTATTGGCGGTCAGGAAAACCACCCGGACCTGGTGTTCGGAGGCGAGGTTGCGCAGCGTGCCGGGCAATTCGTCCAGCGATTCGCGGCTGCGGATGTCGGTAGCGACGCCAAGATGGGTGTAACCCTGGCTTGCGAGATACTGGGCCAGCGCCGGAATAAACTGAGCCGGCAGGTTGTCAACGCAGTAGTAACCTGCGTCTTCCAGTACGTTCAAGGCAACGGATTTGCCGGAGCCGGAGATTCCGGTGATAAGTATGATGCGCATAGCACGACAAGCATAACATCAGGTGATGACGCCGTCATGACGGCGAGGCGCCAACAAAAATGGCGAACCGAAGGGTTCGCCATTTTCGCATGTCCGCATGCTAAGTGACGCGGGGGCTTACTTGGAGAGGCACTCGCTCATGAAGGCTTTGCGCTCGTCGCCCTTCTTGCCGGTAGCGTCCTTGTTGCACGCCGTCATCTTTTCCTGCTGGCTGTTCTTGGCGGGAGCGGCGGCGGGTTTGTTGGAGAGGCAGTCGCTCATGAAGGCCTTGCGCTCGTCGCCCTTCTTGCCGGCGGCCTGCGTATTGCAGGCCTTCATCTTGTCCTGTTGGGAGTTTGTCGCCGCGGGCGCCGCCGGTGCTGCCGGTGCTACCGGTTTTGCGGACGTTGCGGGTGCCGCGGGCGTTGCGGTTGCTGCGGCCGGTGCATTCTGGGCGAAGGCGCCGCTGGCGAAAAGCGGGGCTACCAGCACGCACATCGCGATCATTCTCTTCATGCTTGCTCTCCTGGCTGTGGAAAACTTCATGGCTGCTGGCCATGTCGGCGCGGCAACTCGGGCTGGGCTCAATGTCCATTACTGCACAAAACGGCCTGTGCCCCAAACGCGTTGACGACGGAAGCGCGGACGAATGCAATCAATTGAAACAGCCCAGGCACGGCGCTGGCTGCCTAGAGTAGCCGGCCCTGGCCCCGCGATGCCACATCGGCTTGCATCGCGGCGCGCTGGCGGTCCATGAAATCGCGCAGCGTGTCGATGCCGCGCAGGCGCAGGATGGTGTTGCGGACGGCGGCCTCGACCAGCACGGCGAGATTTCGGCCGGCCGCCACCTGGATCTTGACCATGTGGATGGGCAGGCCGAGCACATCCAGATACTGGGAATCCAGCGGCAGGCGTTCGAATTCGCCGTCGTTGCGGCGCACCAGCTGCACCACCAGTTTCAGCTTCATCTTCCGGCGCACCGCGGTCTCGCCAAAGATCGTCTTGATGTCGAGCAGGCCCAGGCCGCGCACTTCAAGCAGGTTTTGCAGCAGGGGCGGGCAGCGGCCTTCAATGAAATCGGGTCCGAGCCGGACAAAATCCACGGCATCGTCCGCCACCAGCCCATGTCCGCGTGAAATCAGCTCCAGGCCGAGCTCACTCTTGCCCAGGCCGGATTCACCCATCACCAGCACGCCCATGCCGAGGATGTCGAGGAATACGCCGTGCATGGTCACGCGTGGCGCGGAAATGCGCGACAGGTAGAGGCGCAGGTGATCGATCACCGCCGCCGAGGACACCGGCGTAGTGAACAAGGGCGTGGAGGAACGCGTGCAGCGCAGTTCCAGGTCGGGCGGTGGCTCCATGCCGTCGGCAATCACCAGGAAGGGCGGTTCCAGCAGGATCAGCTCACCCATCTGGCGCTTGCGCATCTCGTCGTCGAGACGCTGGTAATACGTGATCTCGGGCTTGCCCAGGACCTGGATCCGGTTCGGGTGGATCAGGTTCAAGTGGCCGACGAGATCGGCCGCGGAAGTGGCTTCACGTGCGAATTCGACATCGAACGCCCGGTCGGCGCCTTCCAGGCCGGCTACCCAGGAGAGTTTGATATCGGCTGCGTTGTCGTCGAAGATCGACTGCGAGGTGACGCCAGTGAGTTCCATGCGGGTGCTTTCAGGAGCGAGCTTTCAGACAGCGGGGACAATTGCCCCGCTCGCCTGCGTAAAGATCGCCGAGGCCGGTCAGGGGTGCCATTGCGTCAGCAACTGGTGCACGTCATCGGGGGTGGGCAGGGTAGCCAGTCCTTCGCGCATCTCGCGGTCGGACAGCAGCTGGGCGATCTCCGAGAGAATCTCCAGATGTTGCTGGGTGGCCTGTTCGGGCACCAGCAGGAAGATCAGCAGCGCTACCGGCTTGCCGTCGGGAGATTCGAAGGGGATCGGCTCGGCCAGGCGCATGAAGGCGGCAAGTGGCTGCTTCAGTCCCTTGATGCGGCCATGCGGAATGGCAACCCCGGCGCCAAGACCAGTGGACCCCAGCGATTCGCGGGCGAACAGGTTGTCGGTCACGGTAGCGCGCGCCACGCCATGGTTGTTCTCGAAGAGGAGCCCGGCCTGTTCGAACACGCGCTTCTTGCTGGTGACGCTGACGTCGAGGTTGATGTTGCCGGGTGGCAGCAATTTAGCCAAACGATTCATGTGGAATGCGCAGGGTTTTCTAGTAAGCAGGCCCGGGGCCGGGAGGCATCGCGCCGGGCAAAAAAGAAGAAAAAACCAAGGTCCGAAGTTTCACCGGGTGTCCCCCTGCCGGTGTCGGGCGTCTGGCCATTATAGAGCAGGCCCGCCCCCGCCTTGTGCATTGCAATACCCGATGCGCGGAAGCGGTGCCGCGTGCACGGAAAAATCGTTGAGCTTGAGAACTATGTATTGCACAGCATACACCGGTCCATATGCGTTGCGGAATCCCCCGCGTGGTCCCGGATGAGCGCCAGGAACGAAAAAGCCGCGCTATGGGCGCGGCTTGATTCCGGTTTCAAGGGAGTGACACCGGCGGCCCGGTCTGTGGGCCACCAGGCACGGTCATTGCTGCATCTGCGATGCGGCCATCTGATACTTGACCGCTTCGCGGTCGTGGCTTTGCACGCGATCCTTATGGCGAATCACCTGCCGGTCGAGCTTGTCGACGAGCGCGTCGATAGCGGCATACAGGTCTTCATGATGCGCTTCGACAAAGATGTCCTTGCCCTTGAGATGTAGATTGATTTCCGCGTACTGCCGCCGGTCCTTTTCTTTTGTATTGTCGACAGAGAGCAGCACACTTACGCCAATGACTTGATCAAAATGCCTGACGATACGCTCCAGTTTCGTTTCCACGTACTCACGCAGCGGGGGCGTGATGTCCAAGTGGTGTCCACTGATCTTGAAGTTCATAGCGTTTCTCCTTCTGAAAGAGTTGCACCAGGCAGGCGATGCAACTCGGCTACAAAGTCTTGCGGAGAGTAACTGCCGGAATCTTGAGCGCCTCGCGGTATTTGGCAACGGTGCGTCGTGCCACTACGAAGCCTTGCTCGCCGAGCAATTCGGCAATCCGGCTGTCGGACAAGGGATTCCTGGCGTCTTCGGCTCCTATCAGTTGCTTGATCAACGCACGAATTGCCGTTGACGAGGCCGCGCCGCCGGTTTCTGTGGATACGTGACTGCCGAAGAAATACTTCAGCTCGAAAGTCCCCATCGGCGTTGCCATGTATTTATTGGTAGTCACCCGAGAGATGGTGGACTCGTGTAAACCCAGTGTATCGGCAATCTCCCGCAAAACCAAGGGGCGCATCGCAATTTCACCGTGGGTGAAGAAGTTCTTTTGACGTTCGACAATAGCTTGTGCAACGCGCAATATCGTGTCGAACCTTTGCTGGATATTCTTGATCAACCAGCGTGCCTCCTGCAGTTTTTGCTGCAGTCCCGCAGCACCCGCATCGCCTTTTGCACCGCGCAATATCTGCGCGTACATGTCGTTGATACGTAGCCGCGGCATCACATCCGGATTGAGCTGCGCGATCCAGCCGCCATTCAGTTTACGGACAAAAACATCGGGCACGACGAAGTCGGCTTCGGGGCGGCTGTACGCATGGCCCGGATAAGGCGCCAGAGAGCGGATCAGTTCATGCGCCGACTTCAATTCCGGCTCGTCCACCTGCAGCGCTTTTTTCAGGCGCGTGTAGTCGCGCACCGCGAGCAGTTCCAGGTGATTGGTGACAATGGTCAGCGCCAGGTCGCGCTGCGGGTGCTTGATGCGGCGCAATTGCAGCGCCAGGCATTCGGCCGCATTGCGTGCGCCGACACCAGGCGGATCGAAGCTCTGCAGCAGGGTAAGGACGGCGTGGATCTCGTCGACCTCGAATTCAAGTTCATCCGGCAGTTCGCTGCAGATTTCCTCGAGCGAGGCGCTCAGGTAGCCGTCGTCGTCCAGCGACTCGACCAGGAAGATGGCCAGCCCCTTGTCGCGCAACGAAATTTTCAGCGGCGCGAGCTGTTCCATCAGATGTTCGCGCAGCGTGGGTTCGGCGTCGCGCAACTGCATCGGGGTCTTTTCGTCGTCGTCGCCTTGCGGGCGGCGGGCGAAGTCGTCGAGGCTCCAGTCGTTGCCGTAGTCCTCGTTGCTGTCGGAATAGCTGTCTTCGGCCTCGGGCGCGCCGTCGGGGCGGTTCTCGCTGGTGCCCTGGCCGTCGGCGGGCGCCGGCGCGGGAGCGCTCTGCATGTTGACCGAGCCGTCGGCGGCAACGCGCAACGGGCTGTCGAGCCAGTCGTTCTCGCGTTCGAGCAAAGGGTTCTCGGTCAGCGCCTGTTCCACTTCCTGCTGCAGTTCGAGCGTGGACAGTTGCAGCAGCCGGATCGACTGCTGGAGTTGCGGCGTGAGCGCGAGATGCTGCG
>NZ_JBFTLX010000248.1:0-10358 GCF_056396665.1 Cupriavidus sp. 05T313
CCCAGCCAATGCCCAGGGATTCGTGGTGGTCCCCCCGGTAGCGGCCACCGCGAATTTCAGGCCGTCTGTCGCTCGCGGCGCGGACGGCCACGARGTTGCARGYGCCCCGTTTYCGTCGTGGGCGCGGTGGCACSGGATTGCTAGGACCAGGACCTTCTTCACCGCGCCCACCCCACCACGAAACCATCACGGCGTGATRKRTCGTGATGCTCCRTGCCGGTACCGGCAGATGGGCGAATGGGCASGGAGCCSCTACCGGGGGCCTCACTACGRAACCAGCGCCATTGGCAGGATCGTGGYCATTCAAACCGGTAACGGCATGAGGCTATTAMARCCCGGGGCCTGACRACGAAWCCAATGGGCTGCGCAASCCCGACAMGCCAGCCTCCTGCAAGGATCGCTTTCTTTTGGTTACTTTTCTTTACGAGTAAAGAAAAGTGACACCTCCGTGTGCGTAAACGGCCAACCCCGTACAGCCGCGMCAGCAGCTAGAAGCAATAAAACCCCACCAAAAACGCCMACCCCGCCTAAGCGGAGAAATCGCCGGYGACGCCAACACCAGCCTACCCCCGCCTCACCCCCTCAACAGGATCCGCCTCAAAGGCTTCCCACAGCGCATCACGCCGCTGCAACGCCTTGATGACTGAAGGCTGACGCAATTGCGCTACCGCCGAGACCAGCGCATTGCACAGGAAGAAGGCCGCCGTATAGGAATCAAAGGGGGAAGCATTACCCGTACGCACCAGCAGATGATGATGCGACAGCGGCACCAGTGGCGCAGCCGGACTATCGCAAATCGCGATCACCCGCGCACCGCGCTCGCGGAAAGCACGGGCGATGCTCACCGGCGCGCTGGAATAGCGGCGGATGCTGAACGTCAGCAGCACGTCCTCGGGCTCCACCCACAGCATGGCGTCCGTGGCAGTCACCGCTCCGGCCCCCAACTCCTGAACCTGCGGCCGGCACATGTTCAGATGCAGCGCCAGCCATGCCCCCACAGGCGCGCTGTTTTTCTGCGCCAGCACGAACAACCGCCCGCGCGGTTCGGCCAGCAGACGCGCGATCGCCTCGAAGGCCGCCATGTCCAGCACTTCGTGGGTGGCCGCCAGGTTGTGCTGGTCGTGCAGCAGCGCGTCGTCCACGCAGGCGCGCAAGGTGCGCTTGCCACCGATCGTGGCCGGCGCGCGCTGGCCCGCGGTGGGCAGGAGCGCCGTCACGCTGGCCCGCGCCTCGCGCTGGGCGTCGGCATAGCTGGCATARCCCAGCTTGGCGAACAGGCGCACCACCGTCGAGGCGCTCGTGCCGTGCTGGGCGGCAAGCGAGGTGGCCGATTCCAGCAGCGCATGCGGATAGTCGCGGCCCAGTGCATCGGCCAGCGCGTGCTCGCGGATAGTCAGCGTGGCCGCCTCGCGCGCGAGGCGCTCAAGCAGGGTGGCGCTGTGTTGAGGGAGCTCCTGTCGATTTTTCATGGCGTTGACACGCTGCAATGCATATTGCATGATCATAGCACTTTTGCAATACATGAATCATCTCCACACGATGGAAGGAGCGGGGGTATATGGCGGATAGCGAGATGCTTGCCAACGCGGCGGGCGAGGTGATCGACTGGCTGGGTGGCCAGCAGGCCGAAATGCAGGCGCTGCTACAGCGCATTGTGGACATCGACAGCGGCAGCCGGCAGGAAGCCGGCGTGACGGCCGTGGCAGAGGTCCTGCGCGGACACCTGCAAGCTGCCGGCATTGCGGTCACGCTGCATGCCGTGCCCGGCTACGGCGTGTGCCTGGATGCGCTGGTGCCCGGCGCCGGCGATGGCGCGCCGATCCTGCTCATGGGCCATATGGACACCGTGTTTCCGGCCGGCACGGCGGCGCGCCGTCCCTTCCGCGTGGAAGACGGGCTTGCCTACGGGCCCGGCGTTGCCGACATGAAATCGGGCCTGGTGATGAATGTGTTCGTGGCCGAGGCCCTGGCGCGCTGCGGCGGCAATGCCCTGCCAGTGCGCCTTTTCTTTTCCTGCGACGAAGAAATCGGATCGGCCGCCACCCGCGAGCGGATCATGGACGTGGCGCGCGGCGCGCGTGCCGTGTTCAACGCCGAGCCCGGCCGCGTCAGCGGCAACCTGGTGACCGGGCGCAAGGGGTCGATGGTGGTGGAATTCGAGGTAGAGGGCGTGGCCGCGCACGCGGGCGTCAACCATGCCCAGGGTGCCAGCGCCATCGACGCGCTCGCGCGCAAGATCCTGGCGCTGCATGCGCTGACCGACGCCGGGCTGGGCATCACCACCAATGTGGGCTGCGTGAAAGGCGGCATCGTGCCCAACATGGTGGCGCCGCATGCGCAGGCCGAGCTCGACGTGCGTTTCACCGCCGACACGGACATCGACGCGCTGGTCGGGCAGATACGCGCCATCATCGAGGCCGAATCGCTGCCGCGTACCACGGGCCGGATCACCGACATGCGCCGCACCCGGCCGATGACCCAGACACCCACGGACTTGCTGGCGCTGTACCAGCGCGGCGCGCAGCAGCTGGGCTTCTCGGTGGAGGGCGAATTCACCGGCGGCGCCGCCGACAGCGGGCTCACATCCTCGGTGGGCACGCCCACGCTGTGCGGCACCGGCCCGGTGGGCGGCCATGCGCACACCGTGCGCGAGTACTGCGAGCTTGCCACCTTCGTGCCGCGCGCGCAGGCGGTAGCGCTAGCCATCCTCGCACTGCGGTGAGCCGAGGCACTTCCCTGCATCCGACTTTAACTACCTTCACCACACTGCCATGCCGAACGTGCCATTCTCTCGCCGCCATTTCCTCCGCACCGGCCTCAGCGTAGCCGCGCTCGCGTGTGCCGCGCCGCTGGCCGCGCAAGCGCAAGGCGCGTATCCCTCGCGCCCCATCACGCTGGTGGTGCCCTTTCCGCCCGGTGGTTCGGTGGACATCATGGCCCGCCAGTACTCGGAGCCGCTCTCGCGCATCCTCGGCGTGCCGGTGGTCGTCGACAACCGCCCGGGCGCGGGCGGCTCGGTCGCCACGCAATCGGTGGCGCGCAGCAAGCCCGATGGCTATACGCTGGTGGTGTCCTCCCAGAGCAGTCACCTGGCCAACCCGCTGACCCAACCGAAGCTGGGCTACGACCCGATCAAGGATTTCGAGAACATCGCCATCCTGGGCCGCCAGCCCAACGCCCTGGTGGTGCACTCGAGCCTGCCCGTGCGTACCTTCGCGGAGTTCCTCGCCTACGCGAAAAAGAACCCGGGCAAGCTCGACTACGGCAGCGGCGGGGTTGGCAGCATGGGCCAGCTGAATGTGGAGATGCTCAAGGCCAGCACCGGCATCTATGCCACGCACATTCCCTATCGGGGCGGCACGCATTTGATCACGGCCGTGCTGAGCAATGAGGTCCAGTTCATCCTCGACAACCTGGTCATCATGCTGCCCTACATCAAGGAAGGAAAGGTGCGCGCGCTGGCGGTGGCTTCCGAACAGCGCCTGCCGCAGCTGCCCGATGTGCCGACCATGGCCGAGCTGGGCTATCCGCAGCTCAACCTGAGTTCCTGGACAGGCATTGCCGCGCCTGCCGGCACGCCCGAACCGGTGGTGCAGAAGCTCTACCAGGCGGTGCGCCAGGCCGCCAGCGACCCCGCCATGCAGACGGCCCTGCGCGCGCGCGGCGTGTTCCCGCCCGAGGAGATGACGCCAGCCGCCTTCGAGCGGATGATGGCCGAGCGGATGCAGCGCTACGGCGAAGTGGTCCGGCGAGCCAGGATCTCGGCGGAGTGAGTGCGCGGGATCAGGGCCTGACGGTGGCCTGCCCGCCCGTCTCACCCATTCCGCCCACTCCGCCCGCGCGCAGCATGTCGATGACAAGCTGCATGGCCGGCGTGGGCGGGCGGCTCTTGCGCAGCACCAGGCCATAGGGCGCAAGCCGGCCATGCAGGGCTACCGGCAGCGTGGCGATCATGTTCAGGTCTTCGTAGTAGCGGGCCACCGAGGTGGGCAGCACGGCCAGCATGTCGGATTCGCGCAGCACGGACAGCGTGGTGAGGATCGACGACGTCTCCACCGTGCTCACCGGCGGCGGCACGCGGTTCTCGCGGAAGGTCTGGTCAATGATCTGGCGCATCGGGCTGGGGTGCGGCTGGATGATCCAAGCGTATTCCGTCAGCGCGGCCAGTTTCAGCTTGCCGTGCTCCGCCGCCGGATGCCCCACGCGGGTGACGATGGACAGCGCCTCCTCCCCCAGCGTCTCGAACGACAGCTCCTCCGACGGCCAGCCATCCGGGATGCGGCCCAGCACGATATCGATCTGGTCCTGCTGCAGGGCGTGCACCAGCACATCGCTGGTATCGATCTGCACGATGATGTGCAGGCGCGGATGCGCTTGCTTGAGCCTGACAATCACCCGGGTCAGCAAATCCGGCGCCGGCGCCATCACGGCGCCCACGCGCACCTTGCCGACATCGCCGGCCTGGATGGCGACCAGTTCTTCGCGCAACTCGTCCATATCGGCAAAAACCACCCGCGCGTAGCGCATCACCGCCTTGCCCGACACCGTGGGGTCCAGCCCGCGTGCGTGGCGCGTGAACAGCGATACGCCAAGTACATCCTCCAATTCCTGCAAGGACTTTGTGGCCGCCGGCTGGGTCAGCGCCAGCCCTTCCGCCGCCTGGCGCAACGAGGGCGACTCCGACAGCGCCAGCATCAGCTGCAGGTGCCGCATACGCAGGCGTTTGCGGATGGACGCGCTGGATGGGATGGTCACGGCGATAAGCTCCGATAATAGGTGGACAACAATATCCGATGTTTTGTTTATCGCGGATTCTCGCACATGGCTTGGGCGCGACAGAGGTCTGCCGCGGCTGGCCTTTCCCGCACATTCCCACGGCCGCTACGGCGTCCGGAACCCGTCTTCCGCATTTTTCGCTGCACTTCGGCGCATTTGCGGCCTGTTTCCGCGCTGCTGCGGTGCTTTTCGGGCATACTGACCCGCTCCCTCCCCATTGCGAAGCCGGCGTCCTGGCTTCCCCCCTTGATGCCCGGCTATCAAACCAAGCAAGAGAGCATTGCCGTCGCCGGCGTAGCCGACCTGGTCATTCGCTCGCTGCTGGATAAGCAGCAGTACTACGACCCCCTCGGCGAAGCCGATCGCATGGGCATTTCTTCCGCCATGTGGCCGCTGTTCGGCCTGCTGTGGCCATCCGGCGCGCACCTGGCTGCCCGCATGGCGGCGCGCCCGGTGGATATCACCGAACGCGTGCTGGAGATCGGCTGCGGCCTGGGCCTGGCCAGCCTGGTGGGACACCGCCGCGGCGCCGACATGACCGCCAGCGACTGCCATCCGATGGCAGCGAGCTTCCTGGCGGAGAACGTGCGTCTAAATGGCCTGGCGCCGATGAAATACCGGCACGGGCACTGGAGCGCCACGGCGCCTGAACAGGACGCCGCCGAGGGTGCGAGCCCGGCCAGCGCCTACGTCCATGGCCATTTCGACCTGATCATCGGCAGCGACCTGCTCTACGAGCGCGATGCCAATGCCAGCCTGGCTCACTTTATCGGGCGCCATGCCAGCCCCACCGTCGAGGTCTGGATCGTCGATCCCGACCGCGGCAACCGCCCGGCCTTCAACCGGCAGATGGTCGAGCAGGGTTTCCTGATGCGCGAGGAAAAGCTGGACCGCGCGGCCTCCCCCGGCGTGGAGGCCTATAAGGGGCGCCTGCTGGTTTATCGCTGGGCCGCGCCGATGCCGCCCGCGCCCACCCTGCAGTAGCAGCCAGCCCCCGCCCGCAAGCACCTCCCCTCAACAAGGCGTAGCATAACGGGCTCCCCAAACCCTCCGCCTAGCCTCATGCGTTCCGCGCGATCCCTGCCGCCCCTTGTGTCCCTGCGCGCTTTCGAAGCGGCCGCAAGACGCCTGAGCTTCAGCCAGGCGGGGCAAGAGCTGTTCGTCTCGCAAAGCGCGGTCAGCCACCATATCCAGAAACTGGAAGAAAACCTCGGCGTGGCATTGTTCGAGCGACGCACCCGCGCCGTAGCGCTGACCCAGGCGGGGCAGGCTTACTATGCACAGGTCCATGCGGCGTTCGAGCTGCTGCGCCAGGGCACCGAGCAGATCCGCGCCCCCGCCGGCGCGCGCACGGCCCTGACCGTGGGGCTGCTGGCTTCCTTCGGCACGCGCTGGCTGGCGCCGCGGTTGCCGGCCTTCTCGGCGGCGCATCCCGGCATCGACCTGCAGTTGCGCCCCGATATCGCCCTTGCGGACGTGGCGGGCGGGGAGGTGGACGTGGCGATCCGCTACGGCCGGGGTGCCTGGCCGGGCGTGGACGCGCAACTGGTCATGCCCGAGCGCTTGTCGGTGGTCTGCGTCCCCGCGCTGATCGCGGGCCCGGACCGCCCGCGCAAGCCGCAGGACCTGCTGCGCTACCCGTTCCTGGCCTCGCATGCCAGGCATCCGTTCGAATGGGACGCCTGGGCCCGCCGCTTCGGCCTGGCGCTTGGCCAGGCACAGACCGTGCGCCTGCACGACTACAACATCGTGGTGGAAGCGGCGCTCGCCGGGCAAGGCATGGCGATGGGCCGGCACCGCCTGATCGCCCAGCAGCTGGCCAGCGGCGCACTGGTGCCGGCACTGCCCGGCGCGGTATTGGATGACCCCGGCATCGGATGGTGGCTGGTCACGCCGCGCGGCCCGCTGAGCGAGGCCGCGTCGGCATTCCGTGCGTGGCTCATCGAAACCGCCGTCCGCGACCCGATGGACGGCACGCATTAGCCGCGACGCATTAGTTTTGCTCATGCATGCGGGCCGAGAATTGATTGGTTCTGCCGTGGCCAAGCCGATAGGATTGGCGTTTTCCAACCTCGCTCCGGCGTAACCGACATGACCCTCTCCATCTCCGCCCGCGTGGCCGAACTCGGCCTGGCCCTGGAATCCGCGGCCGMTCCCGCCGCCAACTACGTGGCGTTCGTGCAGGAAGGCAATCTGCTCTTTATCTCCGGCCAGATCTCACGCAAGGATGGCCAGCCCACCTACCTGGGGCGCCTGGGCGACAACATCTCCGACGAAGACGGCGTGCAGGCCGCGCGGCTGTCGGCGCTGGGCATCCTGTCGCAGATTGCCGCCGCCACGGGCGACCGGCTGGACCGCGTGGCCCGCGTCGTACGCCTTGGCGTCTTCGTGGCCAGCACGCCGGAATTCCATCGCCAGAGCGCCATCGCCAACGGCGCATCGGACCTGATGGTGCAGGTATTCGGCGAGGCGGGCCGTCACGCGCGCGCCGCGGTTGGCGTTGCGTCGCTGCCCAGCGGCGTTGCCGTGGAAGTCGAAGCCGTGATCTCGCTGACCCAGCCCTGAACCCGACGCGCCTCACCGGAACCCCCATGCCCCCTCCCCTCACCCCCGCCGCCGTGGAGGCGCTGCGCGCCCGCGCGCCAGGCACGCTGACCACCACGCACTTCAATCACGCCGGCGCCTCGCTGCCCTCCGCGGCCACGCTGGAAGCGATTCACGCCCACCTGTGGCGCGAAGCCACGCAGGGGCCGATGGAGGCCGGCTTGGCGGCCCGCGAACAAACGGAACGCGCGCGTACCCTTGCCGCGCGGTTGCTGAACGCCCAGCCGGCGGAGATCGCCCTGACCACCGGCAATTCGCCCGGCTGGGGCGCCGCCTTTGCCGCACTGGGATCCTGGCAGCCCGGCGACCGCATCCTGGTAGGGCGCCACGAATGGGGCGGCAACCTGGCCGCCATGCGCCTCACGGCGCAGCGCGCGGGCGCATCGATCGAAGCCATTCCGTCCGATAGCAGCGGCGCCGTGGATCCCGAGGCGCTGGAGGCCATGCTGGACGACCGCGTGCGCCTGATTGCGCTGACCTGGCTGCCGGCCAACGGCGGACTCATCAATCCCGCCGCGGCCATCGGAAAGGTGGCGCGGCGCCACGGCATCCCCTACTTCATCGACGCCGCACAGGCGGTGGGCCAGTTGCCGGTCGACGTGGCCCAGGTAGGCTGCGATGTGCTGAGCGGCGCCGGCCGCAAGGCGCTGCGCGGGCCAAGGGGCACCGGCCTGCTCTATGTGCGGCAGGATTTCCTGCCCCGCCTGACGCCGGCATTCGTGGACACCTATTCCGCGCCGCTGGATGCGCACGGCGACCCCGTCCTGCGGCCTGGCGCGGCCCGCTTTGAATCGGCCGAAGCATCGATGGCGCTGCGCTGCGGCCTGGCCAATGCCTTGCAGGAAGCGTTGGAGATCGGCCTTGAGAACATCCGTGCGCGGATCGATGCCACCGCACAGGCGCTGCGCGCGCAAATGGCCGGAATACCCGGCGTGACGGTGCTGGACCAAGGCCGCGAGCGCTCCGGACTGGTGGCCTTCAACGTGGCCGGCCAGGACCCCGTGTCGGTGCAGCGCAGCCTGGCGGCGCAGGGCGTGGTGATCGGCAGCAACGGTACCGCCTATACGCCCCTGGATATGAACGCCCGCGGACTCAGCCAGATTGCCCGCGCCTCGGTCAGCTACCTGACCACCGAGGCGGAGATCGGGAAATTGCTGGGGGGCTTGCGGGCGCTGGTGCGTTAGGGCGCCGGTATCCCGATATCCAGGCCGATCCAATCTCACGGCCCCCTTTTCGCGTCAGCGCTCACGCAGGCCGCGATCCCATCGCTAGTCCCCCTTCCCGGCACCCGCCTTGTCCGCCGTGCCAGCACTTCGCAGCGTGGGTACCAGATCGTCCGGCGTCTCGACGTTGACTGGAATGGGTGGCATCCAGCGCAAGGTGCGCTTCGCGCTATCACGCGGGCCGCTCAGGTAGGTGTGCCAGTGTGCCCGCCGGATGTGCGGGCGCGGGCCAGCATGAGTCCCAGCACCATCGCCAGCGCCGGCGGCATCGCCAGCGGCATCACGGCCAGCACGGCGCAGCGCGGCGCCCAGACGCGTGGCAACGTCCCAGCACACCGGTCGCTGCGCGGCGAACATGCGCACCCCCTTCTTGGTGCGCTTCGGCACCGGCCGCGATGGCCGGGATGCACCATCCCCGATTTCGGCGGCTTCGCTGCACAGGTACAGGAGCAGCGAGAGAATACGCGGCAGCAGCGTCGGCATATTTCGCTCAAAATCTGGTTCGGGCGCCATGCCGTCCTCACGCATGCTTTGAAACATGCCGCGAATAGCCTCGCCCAACGTGCGGCGGGTCAGATCGATCGGGCAGGTGAGCAGGCCGTCAGTGTAATTGAGCTGCAGCATCAGCACCTCGCGGCCGGTGTTGGTTTCACACAGGTTGGCGAAGACGCCGTAAACGAGAAGATCGTCCCAGTGCATGCCGGGCGTCTCAAGATAAACACACCATTCTGGCAAGTGCCGCAACAACGCCGCGGGCAATTCCCCTGTCACGGGCGTCGCGCACAAGGCATCGTAGACCGTCGGGTCGATGCGGTAAATCCCCTGCGTCACGCGCCAGGCCGCTATTGTCGCCACAAGTTGCAAATGCGTGACCAGCCCCTTCGGCGTCGGGTCGCCTGGGCGCAGACCGAGCCTGCGCATCATCATGTTCCGAAGCAGCGTGTATGGAATGTAGTAGTGGTCAGGCCATCCCCGCGCCGCTGGATCACGCAAGGCGCGCAACTTGTCCGTTGTCGCCAACAGGCCGGGATAGCAGGTGCCGACGTGCGTGAGCCAGTAACCGGGATGCATCTTCGCTGCGTCGCCCGATGCCGACGGCAATGCGGCAGGCACCTGCGGCTGCGGTGCGTGCGCTGCGTTGATTGAATTCGTCATCGTCTTTCGCCTCATCAGTAAAGCGGCACCGGTATCATCCCGCGAGCCGTGACATCGGCAAGCGAGCAGCCGCTTGCACCGTGGCTAGTCTGCCCATGCCGCCGCCATCCACTGCGCCGGAACCATCAAAGCTGGCCCCCGCCAGCTCCAGCGTGCTGCCTCGCACCTCGATCCTTACCGGATCGGTCTTCTTCCACTGTTTCTTCGGCACCACCAGCTTCCAGACCGTCTCCTTGCCGGGGCTACGGAAGAGCGCGATGACCCCGACATATTCCGCCTCGGCATGCATCGGCTCGCTCAAGCTCACGCTCGCATCGGGGCGCAGGATGACGTCCTTGGTCGCCAGCAGATCCGGCTTGAGTAATTCGAGATCATCGGCCTGCAGTCGCGCATAGCCCAGCTGTTCAAAGGCCTGCGGCGATTTCAACKGGTAGATCCGCACCACCGTCGACAACGATTGCCCGGCGCCGTTTGTATTTAACGACGGCCGGCTGGTGAGATCGAGGCTCATGGTCTTGACCTGCGTCGTGAAGGCCCATTTCGCTGCCTCCACCGTGCTGTCCTTGACTGCCTGGCCCACGCCGCAACCAGCTATATGGG
>NZ_JBFTLX010000249.1:0-16718 GCF_056396665.1 Cupriavidus sp. 05T313
GGCAGACCCTAGGACACTGGGAGCAGCAGCAAGTAGGCCTTGATCACGATCGCGTTGGCAAGGTCGATGAAAAAAGCGCCAACCATCGGCACGACCAGGAAGGCCAGGTGCGACGGCCCGAAGCGATCGGTGATCGCCTGCATATTGGCAATGGCGGTAGGCGTCGCCCCCAGGCCAAAGCCGCAATGCCCGGCGGCCAGCACCACGGCGTCGTAGTTGCGCCCCATCACGCGGAAGGTGACGAACATCGCGTAGGCAGCCATGGCGGCCGCCTGCGCAGCGAGAATCGCCAGCAGCGGCAGCGCCAGCGCGGACAACTCCCACAGCCGCAGGCTCATCAGCGCCATCGCCAGGAACATCGACAGGCTGACGTTGCCCAGCACGGAGACCGCACGGTCGAACACGCTGTACCAGCCCAGCGCCGCCAGGCCATTGCGCAGGATCACGCCGATGAACAGCACCCAGACGAAGGTAGGCAGGGAGAACCAGCTCTGCGCAAGGACGCTTGCCAGCGCCTGCCCGGCGGTCAGGCAGACCAGTATCAGGGCAAGCGTCTCGATCAGCGCCGACGCGGTGATCAGCCGCACCGCGGCCGGCTCTTCGAAATTGAGCGGATCGGGCTCGGGCGCGGCGCTGCCCGGTGTCTGGATCTTGCGCAGCAGTACGCGCGCGACAGGCCCGCCCAGCAAGCCGCCCAGGACCAGCCCGAACGTGGCGCAGGCAATGGCCAGCTCCGTGGCGGCAGTCAGGCCGTACTGGCTGGCGAACGTGTGGCCCCAGGCCACGCCGGTGCCATGGCCGCCCGACAAGGTGATCGACCCCGCCAGCAGCCCGACGACCGGCTTCAGCCCCAGGACGGACGCCATGCCGATACCGATGGCATTCTGCAGCACGAGCAGGCCGACGACCACAAACAGGAAGATGGCAATGCTCTTGCCGCCCCGGCGAAGACTGGCGAGATCGGCGCTGAGCCCGAGCGTGGCAAAGAACGCCAGCATCAGCGGCGTCTGCATGGTGAGATCGAAGCCGACTTCGGCCCCGGCGAACGCGCGTGCGGCATAGAGCGCGAGCGCCACCACCAGGCCGCCCACCACCGGCTCGGGGATGCTGTAGGTTTTCAGGACGGGTGTGACGGCGATCAGCTTGCGGCCGGCAAGCAGGACCAGCGACGCGGCCACCAGGGTTTCATACGTGTTGAGTTGCAGCAAAGCTTGGTCTCCCGCGGAATGCGCTAGTCTGCACCACGGGAGCGCCGGCTGGATATTAAAAGTTTTCCATCAGCCACTTTACAAAGTCACGCGCCGGCGACAACCGGGCATCAGGGTGGGTCCCCAGCCGCGTCGCCGATGCGAAGCATGTTCCATGTCAGCCCAAGCTGGACATCGGTCTTGAGGGACAGCAACTGGCGGGAAAGCCGTGCCAGATGCGCCTGTTCCGCCAGGTTCTTGCCGATCACGCCTTTCTCCCCGGACGCGTTGGCCAGCACGGTCTCCAGGTCGCCATAGCGCTGCAGGAGCTTCACGGCGGTCTTCGCCCCGATCTTTTCGACGCCGGGAATGCCGTCCGTGCTATCTCCCAGCATGGCGAGGTAATCCGCCAGTTGGTGGCTGCCGACGCCGAACTTGTCCATGACGTAGCTTTCGTCGAACCAGGACGGCTCGCCGTTCTTCGCTGTCGCGAAATGGTTGCGTACGATCGCGCCGTCTGCAATCAGCTGGAGCACGTCCTTGTCCGTGCTCACCGGAATCGCCTGCCCCTCCTTGCTCGCGGTCCAGCGGTAGAAGACGGTGGCGATGATGTCGTCCGCCTCGTAACCGTCGGCCGAGGCAGTCTGGAGCCCGAGCACCTCCGTCAGCGTCAGGCGGAAATCGGGAATGACGTCGGCCAGCTCCGGGTCCATGGGCTTGCGGTGCTGGCGATATTGCGGATACAGCGCGTGCCGCCACGTCTTGCCGCCGGCATCGAATGCCGCCAGCGCGTGCGTGGGCCGGCATTCGGCCAAGGCGCGGCGGAACGAGGCCAGGGCCGAGAGCACAGCCCCTTCGACCTTGGCCGGAATGTCTTCCGATGGGTTGGCTTCGTAAACCCGGCGCAGGATGTTCAGGCCATCAATCAGAAGTAGTGTCTGCTTCATTATTCTTGCGATGCTTGCCGTCAGACCCTCTATTCTGACGCGCGATGGCGATGGCGCAACTTTTTGGACTGATCTATCCGCGAGAATGCGGGGTTGCGCAGGCCGGCCACCTCGTCTAGTCTGAGCAGACTCAACCTACGCCCGGAAATGAACAACAACCACGACACTCGCCAGGCAGTAATCGACGCCCTGAAGAAAACGGGCACCCCGATGGATGCATATCAGGTCGCAAAGGCCACGGGCGTCAGCCCGATCCAGGCCGTGCGGACACTGACCAAGCTCACCACCAAGGGGCTTGTGCGGACCGATGGCCCGCTGGGTGACGAGAACGACCTGTCCGCGCAGTTCAGTCTCGTGCCGGAGCCGAAGGAAGGCAGCGTGGGCTGAAAGCAGGCGTTTCGGGCTCTGGCGGTACTGGCTGCCACGTGGCCGGCTTCGGCGATCGTGGCATGAAGCTGGCGGCTGCCCCTGCCACTCAAATTCGATAACAGTGCCGCATAAATCACATACAAGCTCGCGCAATCTCGCGCCGGCTGCCCCGTTCGCGCGCCGTCAATGCGCACCTGGCCCGCTCCGCATTAACGTGATCGATAGGCGATGCTGGCAAATAATTCCAATCAGGACTATCCATTGCCCGCCAACCCGCGTATATTTCGGCCCGCGGGGTGGAGCAGTTGGCAGCTCGTCGGGCTCATAACCCGAAGGTCGCAGGTTCAAGTCCTGCCCCCGCAACCAGATTCCAAAGCCCGTACGGTTCTCGCCGCACGGGCTTTTTGCATTTGCACGGCGCAGGTGGCGCCGGGGCCTGCCGAGGGTAAGGCAAATGGGTCCGGGAGACTGTCGGGCCGCGCCCTACACTTTCCGGCGCCAATTCAGGCTTGATGCGATGGCGAAACAGTGAAATTGGCGCGGGTCATCAAGGACGGGAGCCTTGCAGTACCTTGGACCTGTCCACCAGGTTCATCCGGCCGCGCTGGTCGTCGTCTCCGAACTCGCCCTAGTGGCTGCCCTGCGGGCTGTGCTTCCAGCGTTGCGTCATGCCGGATCTCCCGTTGAATGCTTGCGTGGGACGATCGGCAGCCCGGCCACATCCATTTCGATGCACAGGATGCCTCCCGCCGTGGAGTCCGTCACGAACAGCGTCTTGCCGGCCGTGCCGCCAAAGGCGAGATTGGTCAGGGAATGCCCGGCGGGGCCACGCAGCACCTGCACCGGCTCGGCGCGGTGGTTCAGCACCCAGACGTAGCCCAGCCCCGGGTTCGCCACCAGCAACCGGCCGGAGGCATCCATGGCCAGCCCGTCCGGGCCGCTCGGGCCATATGACGTAAAGAACTGGCCGGTCTTGGATACGCTGCCATCGGCAAGGATCGGCATGCGCCAGACGCAGTTGCCCCGGGTCACCGCCACGAACAGGAACTTCTCATCCGGGGACAGCACGATGCCGTTGGGGCTGGGCACATTGGACAGCAGCAGCTCCAGCCTGCCCGCGGCGCTCAGGCGATAGACGCGGCCGGTAGGATCGTGCAGCCCGGTCTGCCCCTGGTCCGTGAAATAGATGTTCCCTTGCGAATCGATGGTGAGGTCGTTGACCCCTTTGAAGCTCTCGGTATTGCGGCGGCCAAGGTAAGGCGCCACGGTTCCGCTGCGCGTGTCGAGCAGCATCAGGCCATTGCGGTAGTCCGTCACCAGCAGTTCGGCCGCGCTTAGAAACTTCATGCCGTTGGGCTCGCCGTCCCACTCGGCCACCAGCTCCCACCCGCCCTTTGGATCGATGCGAAAGACGCGGCCGTAGGGGATATCGGTGACATAGAGATTGCCGGCGCTGTCGAACACCGGGCCTTCCAGGAAGGCATCGATCTCTCGCCCGCCCTGGTTGGCATCGGCCCAGATCGTGCGCCTGGGCTGGCGGTATTTCGCCGGCATACGGGTAAAAAGGTCCAGCTCACGGACTTCCGGGGCATTCAGCAGGAACATGGATTATTGCCTTTCAAATGCGGTATTGGCCGCCACCTTGCCCCAGAACGCCGCGCGCTCGGCAAGCTGCCTGGAAAATGTCGACGCATCCCAGTAGCCCGGATTCGCGCCAATGCCTTCGGCAAAGGTCTTCATGTCCTGGGAGGCCATGGCCGCAGCCACTTCTTTCTGAAGGCGCTCCAGCACCTTCGGCGGCGTGCCCCTGGGCGCCCACAGGCCGGTAAAGTTGACTACACCATAGCCCTTGAGCCCTGCCTCGGCAAACGTCGGCACATTGGGCAGCGCAGCAAGGCGTTTGTCGCCGCTCACTGCCAGCAGGCGCAGGCTGCCGCCCTTGACTTGCCCGATGACGCCGGGCGTGGATGCGATCTGGTAGTCCACCGTGCCGCCGAGCAGCGCCAGCGTGGCCTCGCCCGCGCCCTTGAACGGCACGTGCATGAAGTGCGCGCTGGTGGCCACGCCCAGGGCTTCGCTAGCGAAATGCGGCGTGGTGCCGGCGCCGCCTGAGCCGTAGCTCACTTTGGCGTCGCCCGCGCGGGCCGCAGCGATCAGGTCGTTCATGGTCTTGAACCTGCTGTCGGCCTTGACCGCCACGGCCATCGGCGCGAACACGAAAGCGGCTACCGGCTGCAGGTCATTCGCGTAATTGAACGGCAGTTTCTTGAAAATGTGCGGCAGCAGGGAATACGTGGTGTCGTTGGCGAGCAGCGTGTAGCCGTCGGCCGGGGCGCGCGCCACTTGCACAGTGCCGATGGTGCCGGTGGCGCCTGCCTTGTTTTCGACGACGAAGCTCTGGCCGGTTTGTTCGGTGAGGCGTTGGGCCATTTTTCGGGTGACTGCGTCGACAGCACCGCCTGGGGGGTATGGGACCACGATCCTGACGGGCTTGTCGGGCCAGGTTTGTGCGTGGGCTGATAGGGCGATGAAGGCGATCGCGCCCAGCGCGCAACGGCGCAGTGCCGATACGCGGTTCGGTTTGGTTTTCATTGTGTCTCCTGCCTTGTATTTTTCCTGGCCCGGGCGGGGGCCGGCTTCGGCCTTCAGGCCTTGGCCAGAACCGGGGCTTGCGCGCGAGACAGCACGCCTAGCGTGTTCTGCGCGGCCGCCACGCCCATGTTCACATAGGCGGTGCTGGTCACGCCGCCGATGTGGGGGCTGAGCAGAAAACCAGGCTGGCCGTGGAARATATGCGGCRCSGTCATCGGCTCGACSGCGAAGCTGTCSAGCCCGGCMMYGGCYACYTGYCCSGACTGSACCGCSGCCAGCAGKGCSGGTTCGTCGATCAGCCCGCCGCGCGCGGTGTTGACCAGCATCACGCCGGGCTTGCAGCGTGCCAGCGTTTGCGCGTTGATCATCGCCTTGTTGTCGGCGGTCAGCGGGCAGTGCAGCGAGATAGCGTCCGACTCCTTCCAGATCGTTTCCAGGTCCACGGGCTCGATATAGTCCGGCAGGTCACGGGCATATGGATCGAAGCCGATCACGCGCATGCCCATGGCATCGCACATCCTGGCGAAGCGCCGGCCGATGGCACCCAGGCCGATCAGGCCAATGGTGCGGCCCGCCAGCTCGAAGCTCTTGTGCGTGGCCTTGTCCCAGTGGCCGGCATGCATGCGTTCGTTGAGCGTCACGACGGATTTGGCGCAGCCCAGCAGCAACGCCAGGGCCTGCTCCGCAACGGCTGCGGCATTGGCGCCAACCGCTGCCGTTACCTCGATGCCGCGCGCTGCGGCGGCGGGCTTGTCGATGGTGTCGGTGCCGCTGCCGTGCTTGGAGATGACCTTCAGCGCGGGGGCGGCATCCATGATTTCCGGCGTCACGGCGCCGTAGCGCACGATGATGCCGACCGGGTTGTGGCGCTGCGCCAGCGCCACCAGATCGGCGGGCTGGGGGGTCTTGCCGGCATAGACGATTTCGTAATCGCCGAGCAATGCCTCGGCTTGTGGCGCCAGGTCAGCCGCGGTGACGAGGATAGCGGGCTTGGTGCTCACAGCGTCTCTCCCTCTTTCAGCACGCCAGCGGTGATCAACGAGGCAACCAGCCACGGCGCGTTGGTCTTGCCTTCCTTGATCTGGGCGATGCGGCGCGCTTCGGCGGCTTCCTTGTGCTCGGCGAGCGGCAGCAGCGAGGCGATCTTTTCACGCTCCACCACGACCAGGCCATCGGCATCGCCGCAGATGAAGTCCCCGGGGTGGACCGTGACGCCGCCGACCGAGACCGGGTGGCCGATGCGCCCGCCCACTTCCTTGGTCGGGCCGTTGGGGTTGGTGCCCACCGAGAACACCGGGTAATCCATGTCGTCGATATCCAGGCTGTCGCGCACCGCGCCGTCGATCACCACGCCGGCAATGCCGCGCTGGCGGCATGCATTCATCATGATGGTACCCATCAGCGCGCTGCTCTGGTCGCCCTTGCCGTCGATCACCAGCACATCACCCGGCTGCGCCAGCGCCAGCGCGGCGTGGATCATCAGGTTGTCGCCGGGGCGCACTTCCACCGTGAAGGCGGTGCCGGCCAGCTTCATATGCGGGCGCAACGCCCGGATGCGGCCGTGCAGCGCGCCGCGGCGGCCGGCCACGTCGGCCAGGATCGCGGGCTGGAATTTCGCGGCCCGGGCGACGATGTCGGCGGGTACGCGGTCGAAGGATTTGATGATGTTGGGCAGGCTCATGGCATGGCTCCTTGGATTCGGTGATTCGGGGATTCGGGGATGGCGACGGGGTAGCTGTGAATGCCGGAGATCAGTCAACCTGCGCGCCGGATGCCTTGACGGCGGCTGACCAGCGAACGGTGTCCTTCTTCAGCAGCGCGCCGAACTCCTCCGGGGTGCCGCCCAGAACATCAGCGCCCTGGTCGCTCAGCTTCTTCCTCAGGTCGGGCACCTGCAGCGCCTTGTTGAACTCGGCATTCAGGCGCGCCACGATGCCCCTGGGCGTGGCGGCGGGCGCCACGAAACCGAACCACGTCACGGCCTCGAACCCGCTGTAGCCGGACTCGGCAATGGTGGGCACGTTGGGCAGGTCGTCCATGCGCTTGCCCGAGGTGACGGCCAGCGCGCGCATCTTGCCGTTGCGGATATGGCCGATCAGCGTCGGCACCGACGACAGGTACAGCTGCACCTGCCCGCCAATCAGGTCATTGACGGCCTGGGCCGCGCCCTTGTACGGCACGTGTGTGAGCTTGA
This sequence comes from Cupriavidus sp. 05T313, assembly GCF_056396665.1. NCBI lineage: Bacteria > Pseudomonadati > Pseudomonadota > Betaproteobacteria > Burkholderiales > Burkholderiaceae > Cupriavidus > Cupriavidus sp. 05T313. The sequence continues at coordinate 7,290 of NZ_JBFTLX010000249.1, forward strand.
TGCCGGCCGTCTTCTGGAACAGCTCGCTGGTCAGGTGCGCCACGGTGCCGTTACCCGGCGAGGCCATGTTGATAGTGCCCGGATGCGCCTTGCTGGCAGCAATCACTTCGGCCAGCGTCTTGTAGGGCGAATCCACGTTGGTCACCAGCACCAGCGGTGCGCTGGCGACCAGGCCCACCGGCGTAAGGTCCTTCGCCACGTCGTACGGCAGCTTGCGGTAGAGCGCGGGGTTGATGGCAAGGTTGCTGGTCTGGCCCAGCACGATGGTATAGCCGTCGCCACTGGCCTTGGCCGCGGCGTCCACGCCGAGGTTGCCGCCCGAGCCCGGCTTGTTGTCCACCACGAAGCGCCAGCCCATGGCCATCGCCACCTTGTTGGTGACCTCGCGGGCAATGATGTCCGTGCCGCCGCCGGCTGGAAACGGCACGATCACGCGGATGGGCTTGGCAGGATAGGTTTGGGTCTGTGCCAGGGCCGGGATGGCCAGGGCACAAAAGAGAGCGGTGGTCAGGCCGCGGCGCAGCAGGTGCATTGCTTGTCTCCATCTCGTTATTTGTTGGAACGGATTCTGGATGGTCGTTGCACGCAGTACAATACCGTTTCACTGTACGCACCCCATTCCACACCATGGTCCCCTCCAATTCCCCCATTGCCATTGAGGCGGCCGACGACGCAGGCGGCGGCGTGATCGCAGTACGGCGGGCGCTGCGCGTCCTGGAAGCTTTCGGCGTAAGTGATGCACAGCTCACACTAGCGGAACTCAGCCGGCGCACGGGCTTCCACAAGACCACGGTGCTGCGCCTGGCGCGCACGCTGGCATCCGACAACTACCTGGTGCAGAAGGAAGACGGCAGTTGGCGGCTCGGGCGTGCTGCAGGCTGGCTGGGCGCGTGCTACCAGGCCACCTTCAATGTGTATGAAGTGGTGGAACCGGTGCTGCGGGAGCTGACGATCAAGACTGGGGAAAGCGCGTCGTTCTACGTGCGCGAGGGCCAGCAGCGCATGTGCCTGGTGCGCGTGGAGGGCCCGCAGGCCATCCGGCACCATGTACGCATCGGCTCGGCGCTGCCGCTGGACAGCGGCGCGCCCGGGCGGGTCATCCTGGCGTTCTCAGGGCAGCCGGGCGAGCCCTATGAATCGATCCGGCGGCGGGGATATCACCTGTCGATGGGCGAGCGCGAGCCGGAAGTCTCCAGCGTTTCAGCGCCTGTGTTCGGGCTGCATTGGCGGCTGCTCGGGTCCGCGTGCATCTCGGGGCCGACTTCGCGGCTCAGTGAAGAGCGCTTGATTGCCCTGGCACAGACGGTGGTGGACGCGGCCAACCAGCTTTCGTATGCGATGGCGGGAAGCCACCGGCCTGCGCCCGAGGCAGCGTCGGGCAGTCCGGCAACATGGCATCCTTGACGTGCCAATGCGTCACGCTGGCACAAACGTTGTCTGGCTGGCARTATTCGGATGGCGTTCCTGATGGTCCGGCGACGGGTTTTTGCCCAATGCCGGATCTCACCCGACAACGCACTATCCGCAGCAGCAAAGGAGTGAAGCGCATGCCCCCGCTCGAGACACTATTGCCATTCTTCGGCATTGCCGTGGTACTTGGCCTGACACCCGGCCCGGACAATATCTTTGTGTTGCTGCAATCCGCCATGCGGGGGCCTCGCGCCGGCATGGTCGTGGTGCTCGGCCTTTGCACGGGCCTGCTGGTGCATACGGCCGCGGTGGCCTTCGGCCTGGCCGCGCTGTTTGCCACATCCCAGGTTGCATTTGCGGCGCTCAAGATCGCCGGCGCGCTGTACCTGGCCTACCTTGCGTGGCAGGCGTTCCGCGCACCGATGGGCAAGATGGCCGAAGGCGGCGGCGGCAACGTTGGCACCGGGCACATGTACCGGCGCGGCGTGGTGATGAACCTGACCAACCCCAAGGTCGTGATCTTCTTTCTCGCGTTCCTGCCCCAGTTCGTCGCTGCCGACCGTGGGCATATCGCGCTGCAGATCATGGTGCTGGGCGTGGTCTTTATCATCGCCACCCTGCTTGTTTTTTCTGTGATCGCCTACTTCTCGGCCATGTTCGGCACCCTGCTGCTGCGCTCGGCTCGCGCGCAAYGTGCGYTGAACCGGTTTGCGGGGGTGGTGTTCCTGGGACTCGCCGCGCGCCTGGCGACGTCGCGGCTGTAAGCCTGCGGATGCAGCCGCCACCCTCCATCCCTGCCTCGGGGCCTTAATCCCGCCCACCCCCAAACAGCCGCTTCACCCTCTCCCAGAGCACTCCCAGCATCATCGACACCGGATTCATCTGCGTGACCTTGCTGCGTTCACTATCCGACAGCGACGGGTCCATCTTGCGAGTCACGTTCTTGCCGAAATCGGCCATCATGCGACGGACAAAATCGCGCACCAGCCCCGAGCGGGAGAACTGCGCCAGCGGGCCTTGCAGCGAATACTGCAAGTCGATCAGCACTTCGGTCTCGCCCGCCGATACCGCCTGAAGCACGTAGGTGATATCGCCCGCGGCCTTGGAGTTGCTCAGCGAGTCCTGGCCCGCGCCCTTTAACACGCCGCGCCGGTTCTGGTCGTCCCGTTCCAGCCGCGCCGCGCCGTTGAAGCGCGCCGCCATCGGCCCGAACTTGATCGCGACGTGGCCCTTGACGCGGTCGCCGTCCTGCTCGGTCAGCGCGGCACCCGGCAGGCAACTGGCCACCGCGGGCAGGTCGGCCATGAAGCGCCAGACGTCATCGACCGGGAACGGCACCTTGAAGCCGCCATCGATGCGCGACCAGCCTTTCTTGTCGGCGCTGCGCTCGGTCTCCTCCGTGGCCGCGGCAACGGCTTGCGCCTCGCCGGCGCTATCGGCGGCGGGCGTGAAGCAGACGAACGCACGCGGCGCCGGCGTGCTGGCCTGCGCGATGCCGCCGCCTTGCGGCCGCCGTTGCTCCAGCACCGAGCGGATCGCGGCCACGATGCCCATATAGCCGGTGCAGCGGCAGAGGTTGCCGGAAAGCTCGTGGCGGATGGTGGCTTCGTCGGCATCCGGCAGCCGCAGCACGGGAGCGTACGGGCTTGTCGTCGACCAGCACGGTGCAGGCGCCGCAAACCCCGTGTTCGCAACCCAGGTGGGTGCCGGTCAGGCCCTGCCCGTCGCGCAGGAAGTCTCCCAGGTGCGTGCGGTGCGCGCAGGCACCGGCAGCGGCGCGGCCATTGATCGTCAGTGCGATGGTTTCCACTGCGGCCCTCAGTTAAAAAGTTGTTCGATGCAGCGCGTCGCAGCGGTGCAATAAAGCTTGCGGTCGATCGCATCCTTGCCGGGCGTGGCTTGCGTCACGGCTGCCAGGACGGCCTGCGGGGTGAGCGCGGCGGGGCCGCGCGCCGCAATGCCGTTGGCCAGGCCGTGCAGCACCGCCGGCGCGCCGTCGAGCGCGCCCAGCACGATGCGGGCGAAGCGCGCGGACGGATCGAAGTAGGCGGCGCAGCTTGCCTCGGCGAATTCTCCGGTCTTGCGGCAGAGCTTGTGGTAGCCCCAGCGCACGTCGTCGTTGTGACGCGGCACATGGACGGCCGCGATCACTTCGCCCTCCGTCAGCGCAGTGGTGTACGCGCCCAGCATGAATTGCGTCATGGGTACCCGGCGCGTGCCGGCCTTCGACGCAAGTTCAAGCTCGGCGCCCATGGCGGTCAGCGCCACCACCCAGTCCGCCGCGGGATCGGCATGCGCCAGGCTGCCGCCGATGGTGCCGCGGTTGCGGATGGCGCGGTAGGCGATGCCGTGTGCCACGGACTGCAGCATGGTGCCGCGCAACGCCGGGAATTCGCCATCCTCGATCTGCGCGTGGGTGACGGCGGCGCCGATGCGCACGCGGTCCTGCTCCACGCTGACCGTGCGCAGCTCGGCCAGCTTCGACAAATCGTAGACGGTATCGGGCCGCGTCAGGCGCAGGTTGAGCATGGGGCCCAGCGACTGGCCGCCGCCCATGACCTTGGCGTTGTCGGTGCGGTCCGCCAGCGCGGCGCAGGTCGCGGCCAGCGTGGGCGCCGCGCGATAGATGAATGCAGCTGCTTTCATGATGGTTCAGGCCGCCTCTCTGGTTTGCGTGGTCTGCGGCTCGTCTCGCGCTTGTTCGGCGCGGGCCAGTGCTTCGAGCACCTTGCGCGGCGTGAGGGGAGTCTCCAGCAACTCCACGCCGAACTGCCCCAGCGCATCGTTGACGGCGTTGAAGATGGCGGCCGGGGGCGCGATGGCACCACCCTCGCCCATGCCCTTGGCGCCGAACTCGGTGTGCGGGGACGGCGTCTCGAAATGGTGGATGCGGATCGCGGGAATCTCGGTGGGCCCGGGCAGCATGTAGTCGGCCAGCGTGGAGGCCAGCGGCTGGCCGTTGCCGTCGTAGCGCATTTCTTCGAACATGGCGGTGCCGATGCCCTGCGCAACGCCGCCGTAGGTCTGCCCCTCCACCACCATGGGATTGACCATGGTGCCGCAGTCTTCCACCACCACGTAATCGAGGATCTCTACGTGGCCGGAATCGGTGTCCACTTCCACCAGCGCCGCGTGGGTGGAGTACGTGAAGCTGCCGGTATCCACATTGGGCTTGTAGCCCATCGTGGTTTCCAGCCCGGCGGGATCCACATCGGCGGGCAGCTTCTGTGGATTGATATACCAGGCGTTGGCGATGTCGGCGATGGGCACGGCGGCGTCGCCCGCCTTCACCGCGCCGCCATCCAGCGCGGCCTCGCCCTCCGGGCGCAGCAGCATATGCGCGCCGATCTTCAGCAGGCGCGGCACCAGCGCCTTGCAGGCGCGCGACACCGCGCCGCCGGACATCACCAGCGAGCGCGAGGCGTAGGTGCCGGTGGAGAACGGCGTCACGCCGGTGTCGCCATGCACCACCTTGACCCGCGCCACGTCGATGCCGAGGATCTCGTGCGCGATTTGCGCAAAGGTGGTTTCCATGCCCTGGCCATGCGAGTGCACACCCACGCGCACCTCAAGCCCGCCGTCCGGCGTGATGCGCACGGTGGCGGAATCGAAGCCGGGAATCACCGGCGTGCCCCAGGCGGCGAACACCGAAGTGCCATGCGCCGATTGCTCCGTGTAAGTGCCGAAGCCCACGCCAAGGTAGCGCGATCCCGCCGAGGCATCGCTGTGCCGTTCACGCTGGCGCGCGCGGATGCGCGCCAGCCCGATCATCTCCGCTGCCTTGCGCACGCTGGCGGGATAATCGCCGCCGTCGAAATGCTTGTTGGTGACGTTGACGTAGGGCATGGCCTCCGGCTGCACCAGGTTCTCGCAGCGGATCTCCCACGGCTCGCGCCTGACAGCGCGCGCCAGCGCGTCGATCAGCAGTTCCATCGCGAAGCACACGCCGGTGCGCGCCACGCCACGGTACGGCACGAAGCCGGGCTTGTTGGTGGCGACGCATTCCGTGATGCAGCGGTAGCCGTCGAAGGCATACGGCCCGGGCAGGTTGCCGATAGCCTGGCCCGGCTCGAGGCCGATGGTGAAGGGCCACACGGAATAGGCACCGCCATCGATGGCGATCTTTGCGTCGAGCGCCAGCAGCCGGCCGCGCGCGTCGGCATAGGCCGTGACCTCGTAATGGTGCTCGCGCGAGTTGGCACCCGCGGTCAGGTGCTCGCGGCGGTCCTCGATAAAGCGGAACGGCTTGCGATACGTCATGGCCAGCCACGCGATGCACAGCTCCTCCTGCTGCAGCACGCACTTGTAGCCAAAGGCACCGCCCACGTCGGGCGAGATCACGCGGACCTTCTCCTGCTCCAGGCCCAGGCAGTGGCTCAGCACCGTGCGGATCATGTGCGGCACCTGGGTGGCGCTGTAGACGATCAGCTGGTCGAACTGGTGATCCCAGTAGGCCAGCACGGCCTTGCCCTCCATCGGCACCATGCACTGGCGAGCCAGGTCGATCTTGCGGGTGACCACCACCGCGGCGGTCTTGCTGAGCGTGTCGAAATTCTTGTCGGCGGTAAGCGTGAGGAAGTGGTTATCCTTCCAGTGCTCATGGACACGCGTGGTGCCGCTGGCCTGCCTGGCGCCGTCCACGTCGGTGAGCGCGGGCAGTTCGTCCAGGTCCGCGACGACGCGCTCGGCAATGTCCTCGGCTTCCGCGCGGGTCGGTGCGAAGGCCATGGCAATCGGCTCGCCGACAAAGCGGACCTTGCCGCTGGCCAGCGGCGGCTGCGCCGAGGGCTGGTAAGAGGGAAAGGCCGAGTCCGCCACGATGTCGAGCGCGCCGGGCATGTCGCCGCGCCCGATCACCGCGTGCTCCAGCCCTTCAGGTTTGTGCAGCGCCAGCAGCCGCGCATGCGCCATGGGGCTGCGCAGGAAGGCAACTTCCTGCAGGCCCGGCATGGCGATGTCGGCCACGAAGCGGCCCTTGCCATGCAGGTGGCGCGCGTCTTCCTTGCGCGCCACGCGGGCGCCTACACCCTGCCCGCCTTCCTTCTCTATGTGGTCTTTGTCCATACATTTCTCCAGCCCGGGTTAGCCGCCATCCGAGACTGCTTTGGGGGTTCGTGRATCGCGCGCACTTGCGCACCGCACATACTCAGTGCACTGATCTTATCGCCAGATTGGCGAAACGGACGGCAACGGTCAATTGGGGCTTTAGCCAATACAGTGCGTGGTGCGGCACGCAAGCGCGCTCAGAGGCGCCTCAATGCCGCGAGTGCCTGCTCGCGGGGCATCACGGCGGCGTATTTCTGCTCCATGTCGAACAGGTTGGCCTCGTGCGGCTGGATTGCGCGGTCGCCCACGCAGTCCGACACCACCAGCGGGCGGAAGCCGTGCGACATGGCATCGACCACGCTGGCGCGCACGCAGCCGCTGGTGACCGCGCCGGCCACCACCAGCGTGCGCACGCCGCGCTGCGTCAGCCAGGCCGCCAGCGACGTACCGAAAAAGGCGGACGGCACGGTCTTGCGCACCACCAGCTCGCCCTCGCGCGGCGCGAGCTGCGGCACGATCGCGCTGGCCGGCCCCTGCTCCTTCAGCGTCAGCATGCCGGGCACCTTCAGCGTGAAAATGTTGTGGTCGCCGTCGTCGTCGGCAAACACGATGCGGCTGTGCGCCACGGCCCAGCCTTGCTCGCGGGCTGCTGCCAGCAGCGGCACGGTGTTGGCAATGGCCTGTGCGATATTGCCGCCGCCGAACATCGCCGGATCGGCGAAACCGTTGACGAAGTCGACGATCAGCAGGCCCACGGGGGCTTGCAGCGGCAGCGGCGTGCCGAAGCCCTGGCGCTCGTAGGTGGGGAGTTCGCTATGTCTCGTCATTTGCTGTTCCAGCCGTCCAGTACCTTGCCTTGCCTGACCACGTCCTCGCCATCCAGGCGCACCGTGCAGTTACGCAGCGGGATATCGATATGGCAGGCGGTGGTGCGGCTGCCACCCGCTTCGTTGTTGGGGCCGAGCGAGAACAGGAAATTGCCCTCGTAGGCGCGCGCGTCCATGCCGATGGAGGCTTCGCGGTCGTACAGGCCCAGCGTCGACCAGCGCGCGCGCGGCTGCAAGCCCCAGCCGATATGCGAGATGGCATAGGCTTCCGGGTCGTTGAAGGAGGCCATGTAGTCGTTCAGCAGCTCGGCATCCAGCCCGCCTTCGATGCGCGTGGCATAGCCGCCTTCCACCGTCAGCTCGACGCGGTCCGCCACGTAGCCCTTCTGCGGCAGCAGGATATCGCCGCGGTCCAGCACGATGCGCCCGCTGGCGCCGCCTTCGTCCGGCCACGTCAGGACGAAGCCGCTGGGCCAGTGATCCCAGCGTCCCGGCTCGTCGACGAAACCGTACTCGCTGATGGCGGGAAACTCGCCGAGCGGGCAACGCAGGTCGGTGCCCGCATCGGATGTCACATGCATTTCCTTGGCGCGCGACAGCCGCGCGTTGGCGCTTGTCACGCGCTCGCGGTCGGCCTCGGTCGGCACCATGCGCACCAGTACTTCCGGCGGTTCCACCGCCAGCAGGATCCTGGTGCCGGTTTTCAGGATGTCGTGCTGTTCGGGCGAGAACAGCAAGGTCATCAGGTCCAGCACCAGGTCGCTCTCCTTGAGCGCGGCGATGGCGGCGCGGTTGCCGGTGAGCGCCGTGGTGCCGAGGTAAGCCAGCGGGTCGCGGCTCAGCGCCTTGTCGCCATTGACGGGCGGCAGGTCCAGGCGGTTGACGATGGCTCCCATCGCCTGCGTGGCGACCAGCGCGCACGACAGGGTCTGCGGATGGGTGGCGGCGCTGGTGAGGATGGTGACGGTCTGCCCGGGCGCGAGGCGGGACAGCGTAAGGACCTGTTTCCAGGCCTGGATCAGGGCGTGATCGCTGACTGGCATGTTCTCTCCTGGTGATCGGCGGCTCAGGCCGCGGCCTGTTGTCGTGGACGTGGGACAACTTCAGCGCCGAGGAAGCCGCCCAGCGCGCGATAGAAGCCCGCCTCGTCATCCCAGGGGATCATGTGGCCTGCGTCCGGCACGTGGCTGACTTCGGTCTGCGGCAACAGACCACGGATCTCGTCGATATCCTCGGGACGCACCACATCCCCGCGGCCAGCCACCATCAGCAGGGCCGGTACCGCGACATGCGGCAGGTCGGCATGCACGTCGTCGGTATGGAAGCCCTGGAAGCTGGCCAGCACGGCGCGTTCGTCGCAGGTATGCAGCCATTCGGCGCGCAGGGCCAGTTGCTCGTCGGTCCAGGTGGGACAGAAGCGCCGCATGGTCTCGATATCCACGCCGTGCCGCGCCACCGCCATGGAATCCACATACCAGGCGAGTTGCGCGGGATAGGCGCGGCGGCCGGGGCCGGAGACCGGCGGATCGACCATGACCAGCCGCGCCAGCCCCGGCGGCTGGCTGCGCGCGGCACGGATGCCGATGCGCGCGCCCATCGAATGGCCGACCACGCTGTAGCGTTGCAGGCCCAGGGCCTGCGCGAAGGCCAGCACGTCGGCGGCCTGCGCATCCAGGCTGTAGTCCAGCGTATCCGACACGCAGGACAGGCCGCGCCCGCGCACGTCCAGCACATAGGTGTCGAACTGCTCGCCCAGGCGCTCGCCGACGAAGCCCCAGGTGATGGCGGGGCTGGTGATGCCCGGCACCAGGATCACCGGATCGCGCGTGGCACGCGCACCGGCGTTGCCGCCATAGCGCAGGTAGTGCTGCCGGATGCCGTTGGCGTGGACGTTGCCGCCGCAAACAAAGGTACTCATGTCATCGCTCCTTGGCCGGGGCACTCAGTAAGCGCCGGACAGCAAAGCGCCGGCGCCGGGCACGACCGGCTCCAGGTCGAGCTGCTTGAGGATGGCGTAGGTGGTGGCGATGGCCGCGGTGATCACGGGCTTGCCGGTCATCGCTTCCACCTTGGCCACGGCCGGCAACGAAGGCATCTGCACGCAGGCCGACAGTACGATGGCGTCGACGTCTTTGGTGTTCATCTG
>NZ_JBFTLX010000250.1:0-10315 GCF_056396665.1 Cupriavidus sp. 05T313
GGCTGGCGGTGCGCCAGCAAGGCGAATGGCTACGCTGGAAATTCCGCCGCCATGCCGAGCGGCGCCCGCCGCTGGTGCTGCTGCTCGACATCTCCGGCTCGATGAGCCAGTACTCGCGCGCGGTGCTGTATTTCTGCCATGCGCTGATGCAATCGCGCGAGCGGCTGTCCGTATTCCTGTTCGGCACCCGGCTGACCAACATCACCCGCTCGCTGCGCGAGCGCGACCCCGACGAGGCGGTCGGCGCCATCACCGGACAGGTGCGCGACTGGGCCGGCGGCACCCGCATCGGCGCCGCGCTGGCCACCTTCAACCGCCAGTGRGCCCGCCGCACGCTGTCCGGCCGCGCCACCGTGCTGCTGGTCACCGACGGGCTGGACCATGAAGACATCGATTTGCTGGGCACGGAAATGACTCGCCTGCGCCGCTTCGCGCATCGCATCGTCTGGCTCAACCCACTGCTGCGCTATGCCGGCTTCGCGCCGCAGGCGCGTGGCGTACAAGCCATCCTGCCGCACGTGGATGCGCTGCGCTCGGCGCACAACCTGGACAGCCTGTTCGCGCTGGRATCGCTGCTGGCCGCGCGCGAACCGCTGGCCATGCCCGTTTTCCCTGCGGCGCCGATGCCCAGAGACATTAGAAACATGAAAGACACCAAGGAGACGCCCCCGCCATGGAAATGACACAGACGCGGCAACTGCCGGTAGTGCAGCAAAACGCCTGGGAAGCCCTGAACGACACGGGGCTGCTCAAGCAATGCATCCCCGGATGTGAGAGCATCGAGCCTGACGGCGACAACGCCTACCTGGTGGCGCTGACCGCCGCGGTGGGCCCGGTCAAGGCGCGCTTCAAGGGGCGCATGGCCTTGCAGGACATCCAGGCGCCCGACAGCTACACCATCCAGTTCGACGGCCAAGGTGGCGTCGCGGGCTTCGGCAAGGGCACCGCGCACGTCACGCTGGCCCCCGAGGGCGAGCAGACGGTGCTGACCTATACGGTCAACGCCCAGGTTGGCGGCAAACTCGCGCAGATCGGCTCGCGGCTGGTCGATGCCGCCGCGCGCAAGATGGCCGATACCTTCTTCGACCGCTTCACGGCGGCGCTGGGCGGGCCCGGCGAGCAAGGTGACGAAGCGGGCACGGGCGAGGATGTCGCCAAGGATGGAGCGGCGGCCGGCGATGGCAGCACGCCCGATGAACAAACCGGTGAAACGAAGCGGAAAAGATCATGGACAGCGTGGATCTCGAAGTCCTGAAAAGCAGCGTACGCTGGCTGGCCGAAGGCCACCGCACGCTATTGGTAACGGTAGTCAGAACCTGGGGCTCCTCGCCCCGGCCGGAAGGCGCCATGCTGGCCGTGCGCGACGACGGCCTGGTGGTGGGATCGGTCTCGGGCGGCTGCATCGAGGACGACATCATCGACCGGGTACGGCGCGAAGGCATTGCCAGCGGGCGCCCCGAAGCCGTCAAGTACGGCATCAGCGCCGAGGAAGCGCACCGCTTCGGCCTGCCCTGCGGCGGCACCATCGAACTGGTGACCGAGCCGCTCAGCGCCGACAGCCATCTGGACGAACTGCTGGAAGCCGTGGAACGCGGCAGGCTGGTGGCGCGCACGCTCGACATGGCAAGCGGCCGCGCCACGCTCGGCCCGGCGCAAGCGACGGACGGCTTGGCCTTCGACGGCAACACCCTGCTCACCATCCACGGGCCGCGCTACCGCATGCTGGTCATCGGCGCCGGGCAGTTATCGAAATACCTGTGCCAGATCGCCGTCGGCCTGGGCTTCCAGGTCACCGTGTGCGATCCGCGCGAGGAATACACCGAGACCTGGGACATCCCCGGCGTCACTATGGTGCGCACCATGCCGGATGACACCGTGACCGAGATGCAGCTCGACGAGCGCAGCGCGGTGATCGCCGTCACGCACGATCCCAAGCTCGACGACCTGGCCCTGATGGAAGCGCTGCGCACGCGCGCCTTCTACGTTGGCGCGCTCGGTTCGCGCCGCAACAACCAGGCGCGCCGCGAACGGCTCAAGGAATTCGACCTCGACGACATGCAGCTGGCGCGGCTGCACGGGCCGGTGGGCATCTACATCGGCAGCCGCACGCCACCGGAGATCGCGATCTCGATCCTGGCCGAAGTCGTGGCCGCCAAGAACCACGTCTCGCTGCCCGACATCCTGCAGGTGGAAGGCGCCAAGGCCGCCCGCGAAATGGCGGCCAGCGAAGGCAGCACCTGCAGCCCCGCCCCGTGACCGGCGCGCTGAACGGCCCCGCCAATGGCCCCCTCAACGGCGCCATCAACGCCGCCGAGCTGCCCACCGGCATCCTGCTGGCCGCCGGCTACGGGCGCCGCTTCGATGCCGCCGGGCAGCGCAACAAGCTGCTCGCCACGCTGCCCGACGGGCACACGGTGGCCGGCCGCAGCGCGCGGACCCTCGCCGGCGTCCTGCCCGGCGCGCTCGCCGTGATCCGCCCGGGCAACGCCGCGCTGGCGGCCGAATTGCGGCGGGCAGGCTGCCGCGTGCTGGAGACCGCCGCCGCGGAGGCCGGCATGGGGGCCGCGCTGGCCGCAGCGGTGGCCGCCACGCCGGACGCCCGTGGCTGGGTGGTGGCGCTGGCCGACATGCCGTGGCTGCCGGCCGAACTGGTCCGCGCGGTGGCATTGACGATCACCACGCGCGACGCCATCGCCGCGCCCTGGCGGGGCGGGCAGCGCGGGCATCCGGTCGGATTTGGCGCCGCCTGGCGGGAAGCGCTCCTCAAGCTTGACGGGGATGAAGGGGCGCGGGAATTGTTGAAAACGCAGCCGGTGATGCGAATCCTCACCGATGACGAAGGGGCGTTCAGGGATGTGGATACGCCRGGGGACTTGGCGTAGCGGTTTGCCTGGCGGAACGTATTGCGTCTTTGAAGTCACGCCGTGGCAGTCTCCCCCTACCCGCCATCCGTCTCCGCCAGCGTCCTCAGATACTCCTCCCTCCACCAATGCACATCCTGCCCGCGGATGCGCTCCAACAGCTTCTGGTGCCGCGACTGGCGCTCGGCCAGCGGCATATGCAACGCCTGCTGGATCGCCTGCGCCGTGGCATTGATATCGTAGGGATTGACGAGCAAGGCCTCCCGAAGCTGCTCGGCAGCCCCGGCGAACCGCGATAGGACCAGCACCCCCGGATCATCCGGATCCTGCGCCGCCACGAACTCCTTGGCCACCAGGTTCATTCCGTCCCGCAACGGCGTGACCAGTGCCACGCGGCAAGCGCGGTACAACCCCGGCAGCCGACGCCGCGCGGTCGTGCGATGGATATAGCGCACCGGCATCCAGTCCAGCTCCCCGTACTCCCCATTGATCGCCCCCGACAACCCTTCCAGTTCGCGCCGCAGATCCGCATAGGCATCCACCGTCTCCCGCGACGGCGCGGCGATCTGGATCAGCGTGGCGCTGCGGCGGTTCTCCGGATACTGCGCCATCAGCGCCCGCACCGCCTTGAGCCGCTGCGGCAGCCCCTTGGAGTAATCGAGACGATCGACGCCCAGTAACAGCCGGCGGCTCGCGTACTGGCCCCGCATCATCTCGTAGGTCTCGCGCGATTCATCACATTTCCCAAGCTCGGCGAATTCGTCGACGTCGATGCCGATCGGGAACGCCTGCGCGCGCACGGTGCGGTGGAAAGCCCGGAAGCGGTACTCGCCCATCGGCTCGGCCTGCGCCTCCCTTTGCACATAGCGCGAGAAATGCTCCAGATCGAGCTGGCTCTGGAAGCCGACCAGGTCATAGGCGAACAGCGCCCGCATCAGCCACTCGTGTTGCGGGATCGCAGCCAGGATCAGCGGCGGGGGCAAGGGGATATGCAGGAAGAACCCCATGCGCTGCCCGCAGCCCATGGCGCGCAGTTCGGAGGCGAGCGGGATCAGGTGGTAGTCGTGGATCCAGATCACATCGTCCGGACGCAGCAGTGGCGCCAGCTTGCGCGCAAACAGCTGGTTCACGCGGCGATAGATGTTGAGATAGCCGGAATCGAAATCCGCCAGGTCGATGCGGTAGTGGAACACCGGCCACAGCACGCCGTTGCTGTAGCCCTGGTAGTACGCGTCGTGGTCCTCGCGGCACAGGTCAACGGTTGCCAGCGTGACATTGCCGGCCTGCTGGATATGCAGCTCCCCCTCGCCGGGCGTGCCACCCTGGGCGGCATCCACGATCCTGCCGCTCCAGCCGAACCAGACCCCGCCGGTGGCCTTGAGCGCCTCGCCCAACGCCACCGCGAGACCGCCCGCGGCAACGTTGCGCGGATCTGCGATGCGGTTGGATACCACGACTAGTCTGCCCATATGTTCCTTTGCCAGAACCCTGCCCCGCGCGCTGGAAATCGCGTGCTCAAATCACCGAATCCCATGGCGCGGACAGGCGCACGGCGCCGTTGATCAGGCCCACCATCGAGTAGGTCTGCGGAAAATTGCCCCACATCTCGCCGGTCACCGGATGGGTGTCCTCGGACAGCAAGCCAAGCGGGTTGCGCGCCGCCAGCATGGCCTCGAAAATCTCGCGTGCTTCCTCGCGGCGCCCCACGCGCGCCAGCGCGTCGATACGCCAGAAGGTGCAGATATTGAAGGCGGTCTCGGGCTTGCCGAAATCGTCTGGCGCCTCGTAGCGACGCATGTACGGCCCGTCGCACAGCGACGCTTCCAGGGCCTTGAGCGTCGACATGAAGCGCTCGTCCCACGGGGCGATAATGCCCACCTCGGCCATCAGCAGCACGCTGGCATCGAGCTCGCGCCCGCCGAAGCTCTCGGCGAATGCCTGGCGTTCCTCGCTCCAGGACTCGCTCACGATGCGCTCCTTCATGCCGTCGGCATGCTGGCGCCAGTAAGCCGCGCGGTCGGGCAGTTGCAGCGCATCGCCGATCTTGGCAAGACGGTCGCACGCGGCCCAGCTCATCAGCGCAGAGGAGGTATGCACCCGCGCCCGCGTGCGCAGCTCCCACATGCCCGCATCGGGCGTGCCGAACACGCGTACCGCCTGTTCGCCCACGGTCTCCAGCACTTGATACTCGGCCACCCCGCCGCGGTGCAGCAGGCGATGGTCGTGGAAGGCCTGGGCCGCGCCCAGCACCACGTTGCCGTAGACGTCGTGCTGGAAGTGCTCCTGCGCCTGGTTGCCCACGCGCACCGGGCCCATCCCGCGGTAGCCCGACAAGTGATCGAGCACGCTCTCCGGCAATTCGAGTTCCAGCCCGATGCCGTACAGCGGCTGGATATGGCCGTTCCTGGACTGCATCACCACGTTGGACAACCAGCGCAGGTAGTCCTCCATGGTGCYGACCTCGGACAAGCTGTTGAGCGCGCGGATCACGAAGAAGGCATCGCGCAGCCAGCAGAATCGGTAGTCCCAGTTGCGCCCGCTGCCCGGCGCCTCGGGAATGCTGGTGGTCATGGCCGCGACGATGGCGCCGGTCTCTTCATAGAGCGACAGCTTGAGCGTGATGGCGGCACGGATCACCGCGTCCTGCCATTCGCGCGGCACCGCGAGGCGGCGGCTCCACATCTTCCAGTAGGCCGTGGTTTCCTGCTCGAAGTCGCGCGCGACTTCCTCCACGCCGCCTTGCAGGGTTTCATCGGGTCCGAGGATGAAGTTGAGATCGCGGGTCAGCAGGAAAGGTGTCCGCGACAGCACATAGGTCAGCGGCGCATCGGTGGTCATGCGCAGCGTCGTGCCATCGCCGACATAGCGCACATGGCTGCTGCCACGCGTGATCTCGGGCTTGATGCGTCCCCAGTCGAAGCGCGGCGCCACTGTCACCCGCACGCGCGGCGCGCCGCTGATGGGACGAATGCGCCGGATCAGCGTGGTGGGGCGAAAGTAGCGGCCCAGCCGGAAGAGTCGCGGCGCGAAATCGGTGATCTCCAGGCAGTTGCCATGCTGGTCGGTCAGCCGCGTGCGCAGCACGGCCGTATTGGGCTCGTACCATTGCGCCGACTCGTGGAAGTCCTCGATCTCGATGGCGAAGTGGCCCGCGTTCGGGCCAGGATCAAGCAAGGCGTTGAAGACCGGGTCGCCATCGAAGCGCGGCAGGCAGCACCAGACGATGCGCCCGCGGCCGTCGACCAGCGCGGAGATCGCGCAGTTGCCGATCATGCCCAGCGACAGCGAGGGATCGGCATAGCGGCCTGCCCCCTCAGCGCTCCCCTGGGTACCCTCGGTAGATTGGTTGCTCACAGCGAATCCCCCTCAAGACGTCGTTGTGGTTGTGGCTCCCGCCGCCAGCGTGCCATCCGCGGAGGCCATGACTTCCAGCGCCCTGGCGGAGCGATGCAGCCAGCAGCGCAGCGCGGCCGGACCGGTCACGCTGACGGTGGCGGCGCTGGGCCGCTGTCCTACCAGCAAGGCGACACCGCCCAGGCGCCGCACCACGGAAAAGCCAGCCTCATCGGTAATGTCGTCGCCGGCAAACAGCGGCGTGCGCCGCGCAAACGGCGGCCCGCGCATAAAGGTATCGATGGCGCCGCCCTTGTCGATGCCGGCCGGCTTGAGTTCCACCACCATCTTGCCGTGCAAGACTTCGATGCCGGGCACGCCACTGGCGACCTGCGCCGCGAAGTTGCGTACCAGCCCTTCGAGATGGGGGACGGCGCGGTAGTGCACCGCGACCGCGACCGACTTGCGCTCCAGCTGCAAGCCGGGATACGCGTTGACCAGGGCTTCGAGAGGTGGCAGCAACAGGGGCACGCCGGGGTCCGGCTGGCGCAGCCAGCGGCCGACCGCGTCGCGCAATTCCGCGCCGTGCACGCCTGCCGCGGGCAGTTGCAGGGGCTGCAGGAAATGATCCAGCTCGGCGATCGGCCGGCCCGAAACCAGCGCCACGGCACCGCCCAGATGCCGATGCAGGGCGCGCAGCGTCCCCACCAGTTCCGGTTCGACCCGCACGAGGTCCGGACGTGGCGCGAGGTCGGCCAGCGTACCGTCGAAATCCAGGAACAGCGCCGTGTTTGGTTCGATAAGAGGTAGGTTGGGCATCGCGTTACACCGTAGCACGAGTGTTCCCGCACCGTCCACCGGACAACGTCCTACACGGTGCGCCTCTGCACGCACCGCGCCGCAATGGCGCCCGCACCGCCGCGGTGCGCCGTTTCGCAGCGGCCTTGCAGGTGCGCCGGCCTGCCCTTGGCGGCCACCGGATCCGGGGTGCCGGCATCGCCGCACCGCGCCATCCTTTATCATTAGCGGTTTCCGCCAATCCCCGCCCCGGCTGTCCACGATGACCCGCAAACCCGATTACCTGAGAAAGATCCTGACCGCCAAGGTGTATGACGTGGCCCAGGAGACCGATCTCACCTACGCAAACCTGCTCTCCGCGCGCACCGGCAACAAGGTGTGGTTCAAGCGCGAGGACACCCAGCCGGTGTTCTCGTTCAAGCTGCGCGGCGCGTACAACAAGATGGCCTCGCTGTCGCCGGAGGAACTCAAGCGCGGCGTGATCGCCGCCTCCGCCGGCAATCATGCGCAAGGCGTGGCGCTGTCGGCGGCGCGGCTCAAATGCAAGGCGCTGATCGCGATGCCGGTCACGACCCCGCAGGTAAAGATCGACGCGGTGCGCGAGCGCGGCGGCGAGTGGGTGGAAATCGTGCTGCACGGCGACTCGTACAGCGATGCCTACAACCACGCGGCAGAGCTGGAGAAGAAGCACAAGCTGACCTTCATCCACCCTTTCGACGATCCCGAAGTCATCGCCGGCCAGGGCACCATCGCCATGGAAATCCTGCGCCAGCATCCGGGCCCGCTGCATGCGGTGTTCGTGGCGATCGGCGGCGGCGGCCTGATCTCCGGCATCGCGTCCTACATCAAGGCCGTGCGCCCGGAGATCAAGGTGATCGGCGTGCAGACCGTGGATTCGGACGCGATGAAGCGCTCGGTGGATGCGGGCAAGCGTGTGGAACTCAAGGAAGTGGGCCTGTTCTCGGACGGCACCGCCGTCAAGCTGGTCGGCAAGGAAACCTTCCGCATCACGCGCGAACTGGTCGACGAGATCATCCTGGTGGACACCGACGCCATCTGCGCGGGGCTCAAGGACGTGTTCCAGGATACGCGCAGCATCCTGGAGCCCGCGGGCGCGATGGCCATCGCCGGCCTGAAGCTGTATGCCGAGCGAGAGAAACTCAAGGGCCAGCACCTGGTGGCCATTGCGTGCGGCGCCAACATGAACTTCGACCGCCTGCGCTTCGTCGCGGAGCGCGCCGAGGTGGGCGAGGCGCGCGAGGCGGTGTTCGCGGTCAGCATCCCCGAGGAACGCGGCAGCTTCAAGCGCTTCTGCGAGCAGGTCGGCACGCGCAATGTGACCGAGTTCAACTACCGCATCGCCGACAACAGCATGGCCCACATCTTCGTCGGCGTGCAGATCGCGAGCCGCGCGGAGAACGAGAAGATCGCCGCCGGTTTCCGCCGCCACGGCTTCGATACGCTCGACCTGTCCAACAACGAGCTGGCCAAGCAGCATATCCGCTACATGGTGGGCGGACGCTCGCCGCTGGCGCATGACGAACTGCTGTACCGCTTCGAGTTCCCGGAGCGTCCGGGCGCGCTGATGCGCTTCCTGTCGAGCATGAGCCCGAACTGGAATATCAGCCTGTTCCACTACCGCAACCAGGGCGGCGACACCTCCAATATCCTGGTTGGCATCCAGGTGCCCAGGAACGAGAAACGCGCCTTCCGCGCCTTCCTCGCCACGCTGGGCTATGTACACTGGGAAGAGACCGAGAACCCGGTATACAAGCTGTTCCTGTCCTGATCAATCCCGTGGTCCCCGCGCATCCCTGCCGACAGGCATGCGCGGAGCCACACGCGAGGCAACCATGAGCCTTCCCGAACAATCACCGCTAGGCAAACCCTCGGCCTACAAGACCGAGTACGACCCCACCCTGCTGTTCCCCATCCCGCGCCAGCCCAAGCGCACCGAGATCGGGCTGGCCGAGGGCCGCGCGCTGCCGTTCTTCGGCGTGGACATCTGGAACGCGTACGAGCTCTCGTGGCTGAACATGAAGGGCAAGCCGCAGGTGGCGCTGGCCAGCTTCATCATTCCCGCCGACACGCCCAATATCGTCGAATCCAAGTCGTTCAAGCTCTACCTGAATTCGTTCAACCAGAGCAAGATCGCCTCGCCCGAAGCGCTGCAGCAACTGCTGCACCACGACCTGTCCGAAGCCACCGGCGGCACGGTGCAGGTTCGCCTGGTGACCGAAGCCGAGTTGGGCACCCAGAAGATGGGTGAGCTGGATGGCCTGCTGCTGGACCGGCTCGACATCGAGACCGATATCTACGAACCGGCGCCGCACCTGCTGCACGCGAGCCAGGACGAATCGCCGGTGGAAGAAACGCTGGTCTCGCACCTGCTCAAGTCCAACTGCCTGGTGACCGGCCAGCCGGACTGGGGCAGCGTGCAGATCCGCTACGTGGGCGCGCCGATCAACCAGGAAGCGCTGCTCAAGTACCTGATCTCGTTCCGCAACCACAACGAGTTCCACGAGCAATGCGTGGAGCGGATCTTCACCGACGTGCTGCGCCAGTGCAAGCCCGTGAAGCTGGCGGTCTATGCCCGCTACACGCGGCGCGGCGGGCTGGATATCAATCCGTTCCGCACCAACTTCAACACGCCGTGGCCGGACAACCGGCGCAATGCACGGCAGTGATGCCGCAAGCCGTGCAGCAAAGGAGAAAGCCCGGCACATGCGCCGGGCTTTCAGACTGCTGACAAAGTCGGGGCAACTGAGCAAGCCCCGGCGGTTCAGAACTCCGCGTGCAGGCGCACGCCGTAGAACTTCGCCGGGCCGCGGTCGCGGTTATAGCCGGGATTGCGGATGTACTGGAAGTCCGGGCTGATGCTCAGGTATTTGACCGGCTGGAAGCTGTAGAACAGTTCCACGATCTGCTCTGGCCCGTACCTGAGCGCACCGTCGCCCAGGAATGCGCCCAGACCGCCCGCGGCCAGATAGGCCTGGTGGTGCGAGCCCAGCATGTTCACCGACATGGCCAGGCCCACCACATCGCGCGGCCGTCCCCACGCATTGCCGTTAAGCACGCCGCCGGCGGCTACCTGGCGGCCGATTTCGGTGAAGGCATAGGTCTCTGTCTTGTCGTCGGACATATTGGCGCGCGCGAACACGCCGAGCGAATCGTTCACGCGCTGCATCACCGACAAGCCCACGCCAAGTTTGGCATGTTCCTCGCGCACATCGGCCAGGTCCGGCGTGGTGCCGGTGGCGGCGCCAAGCTGCAGCGCATCGCTGAACCTGCCCATGCGCGCCTTGTTGCGCCAGAACAGCAGG
>NZ_JBFTLX010000251.1:0-10287 GCF_056396665.1 Cupriavidus sp. 05T313
GTTCCTCCTTGACCACCTTCTTCATGCGCATGCGGCTGGAGTGGAAGGTGAACCGCTCGGGCCGCACCTGCTGGCGCGCCAGCAGCATCGCGGGGATTTCGGTTTCCATGGTGGTGTTCGAGCTCGGCACGATCTGGCCGATACGGAAAGTCTTTTGCACGGGGCGCTCCGTTATTTCGGGGTTCAAAGCTTGAGAATGCGTTCGGCGTTGCCGTGGCAGACGAGGCTTCGGGTCGCGTCGTCCATCGGTGCCTGCTCGATAAAGTCCGCGGCGATGGCGGTGGATTCGTAGGGATAGTCGACCGAGAACAGCACCGCCTCGGCGCCCATCTCGGCAATGGCGCCGTTCAGCGCGGCGGGCGAGCACACGCCGGAGGTGGTGATCACGATATTGCTGCCGATGTATTCGGAAGGCTTCTTCGCCAGCCTGATACCGTGCGAGTACACAGCGAAACGGCTGTCGAAACGCCAGCGCTGGAACGGCAGCCCTTCGCCCATATGGCCGAGGATGATCTTGAGCCGGGGGAAGCGGTCGAACACGCCGCTGAACAGCAGGCGCAGCGCATGGCTGGCCGTTTCCACGCCCCAGCCCCAGGCCGCGCCGCTGATCTCGGGATGCCCGGCGTACACATGCGGCATCGCATAGGCGTCGGTCGGATGCAGGTACATCGGCACGTCCAGCTCCTGCATGCGCTCCCAGAACGCGTCGTATGCGGGGTCGTCATAGTACTTGCCCTGGGTGTGCCCGTTGACCAGCGACCCCTTGAAGCCGAGCTGCTTCACGGTGCGCTCAAGTTCATCCGCCGCTGTCACGGGATCGTGCATCGGCAGCGCGGCAAAGCCAGCGAAGCGGGTGGGATGGCGCGCCACTTGCGCGGCCAGGAAATCGTTGTTCTCGCGGGCGCGGCCGATGGCGGCGGCGCGGTCCGTTTCGCCCTGCACGCCGGGACCGGTCTGCGACAGCACGGTGAAATCGATGCCGGCACGGTCCATCTCGCCGATGCGGATGTCGTCGAAATCGGCGAGGCGCTTCGCGAGGTCGGCCATCACCACCGCATCGATATGCTGGAGATATCCCTTCGAATAGGCCTGGAAACCGGGGGCCATGAAGTGTTCCTCCAGGGCAATCTTCCGTATTCTCGTCATGCTGTGGCGACTCCTGATGTGGTGGGGGCGTGCTTCGATGCAGGCCTTGAGACGGGGGCGGGAAGGCGCGTGCCGTTGCCCTTGCGAAGGCTTGTCTGCTTAATTACTCAGTATGCTGAGCATTTTTAATATAGCAACGAGGTTGTGGAATGTCTAGCCGGAGTCAAAAGGGTTAACCCCCATAACACTCCCAAATTCTGCTCAGTACACTGATTGAAATTACTCAGCATGCTGACAGTGTGAAGCACACACACGCACAAGCTGGGACGCCCCCAGGAGAACTACGGCCATGACAATCAGCCTGACCAGTGACAGTGCCGCCGCGCGCAAGCAAGGCATGACGAGGGAAGAGCGCAAGGTGATCCTCGCGTCGTCTTTCGGGGCGCTGATGGAGTGGTACGACTTTTATATCTACGCGGCGCTCGCCGTCTATTTTGGCGCATTGTTCTTCCCGCCCGGCAACGAAACCACCGCTTTCCTCGCCAGCCTGGCCACCTTCGGCGCGGGCTTCCTGGTGCGCCCCGTCGGCGCCCTGCTGTTCGGCCGGCTGGGCGACCTGATCGGCCGCAAATATACGTTCCTGGTGACGATCCTGCTGATGGGTATCGCCACCGTGGGTGTCGGGTTGCTGCCCACGTATGGCCAGATCGGCATCACCGCGACCATCCTGCTGGTGCTGTTGCGCCTGCTGCAAGGGCTGGCGCTGGGCGGCGAGGTGGGCGGCGCGGTGACCTACGTCGCCGAGCATTCGCCGGTCGAAAAGCGCGGCCTCTACACCAGTTCGCTGCAGACTACGGCCACCCTCGGCCTGCTCTCCTCACTGCTGGTGGTGTACCTGCTCAAGACCTTCCTGAGCGAGGCGCAGTTTCGCGAATGGGGCTGGCGCCTGCCCTTCCTGGTGTCCTTCCTGATGCTGGTGGTATCGGTCTATATCCGCGGCAAGCTGCACGAGTCGCCGATCTTCGCGCGCATGAAGGCCGGCAACAACACGTCGAAATCGCCCATCCTGGACAGCTTCACGAACTGGGCCAACCTGAAGTATGTGCTGCTGCTGTTCGTGGTGGCTTCGGGGCTCGGGGCCATCTTCGGGACCGGGCATTTCTACACCATGTTCTTCGTCAACAAGACGCTGCACGTGCCGCTGGAACTGGTGCACCTGCTGATCGGCATCGCACTGGTGATCGCCACGCCCTGCTACCTGTTCTTCGGCTGGCTGTCCGACCGRATYGGCCGCAAGMASATCATSMTGGCCGSCTGCCTGYTGGCCGCCMTCACCACGCAGCCCATCTTCAAGGCGCTGACGCATTACGCCAATCCGGCGCTCGAACAGTTCCAGCAGCGCAACACCGTGCAACTGCGCGCCGGCGACTGCCACTTCCGACTGTTTGCCGAGCCGGTATCCGCATGCGACAAGGCCAAGGGCTACCTGACGGACCTCGGCGTGGGCTACGAATTCACCCAGGACGAGGGGCGCCCGCAGCCCGAACTGCGCATCGGCGACGCGACGCTGCAGGGTTTCGACAGCAAGGCAATCCGGCAGGCCCTGCTTGCCGCGGGCTGGCCCGAGCGCGCCGACCCGGCGGCCATCAACCGCCCGATGCTGTTCCTGATGCTGCTGATTCCCATCCTCTTCCTCGCCATGGTGTACGGCCCGCTGGCGGCGTTCATGGTGGAGCTGTTCCCTGCGCGCATCCGCTACACCTCGCTGTCCCTGCCCTTCCACCTTGGCGCCGGCTGGGTCGGAGGCATGCTGTCCTTCGTGGTGACGGCGATGAACGTGTCCAGCGGCAATGTGTACTTTGGCCTGTGGTATCCGGTCTCGATCGCCGCCCTCGCGTTTGTGATCGGCATGGTGTTCGTGCCCGAAACGCGGGGCCGCGACCTGGAGACCTGAGCCGGCCCGCCATGGCATCTGGCCCGGAATTTGCTCAGTACACTGTATTTTATAGTCAGCATACTGATCGTTGCACCAAGGCGATGCCGGCCGGTACGCAAACGATGCACGGCCGGGCCCTGCCCCCTCTTCTTCCTGCTTTCCGTTTTTCATTCACCCTGTCTGGAGCGCCCCCATGAAGTCTCTGCACAAAGCCCAACGCATCGCCCTGGTGCCTGCCCTGATCGCCCTGATGTATGGCACCGCCGCCCTGGCGGATGCCAGCGGTGTCAAGGTTGGCGTGATTACCGACATGTCCGGCTCCTACGCCGATCTCTCGGGCCGCGGCTCGGTGCTCGCGGCGCAGATGGCGGTGGAGGAATTCGGCGGCAAGGTGCTCGGCAAGCCGGTCACCGTGCTGTCGGGCGACCACCAGAACAAGGCGGATATCGCCTCGTCGCTGGCGCGCCGCTGGTTCGATACCGATGGCGTCGACATGGTGATCGACTTCCCCAACTCCTCCACCGCGCTGGCGGTGCAGGAAATCGCCAAGCAGAAGCAGAAGATCAATATCGTCTCGACGGGCGGCGCCATGGCGCTGACCAACCAGAACTGCTCGCCCACCGGCTTCCACTGGGGCTGGGATACCTACTCGGTATCGGCGCCGCTGGTCAAGCGCCTGATCGCCGACGGCAAGAGCAGCTGGTACTACATCACCGTGGACTACGCATTCGGCCAGTCGCTGGAATCGGATTTCCGCAAGGAGGTGGATGCCAGCGGCGGCAAGAATATCGGCAGCACCAAGCACCCGCTCAATGCCAGCGACTTCAGCAGCCCCATCGTGGCGGCGTCCGCGTCCAAGGCCAAGGTGGTAGTGCTGGCCAACGCGGGCAATGACATGATCAACGGCGTCAAGGCGGCCGGCGAATTCGGCCTGATCAAAGGCGGCCAGACCGTGATTACGCCCTCGACCTTCATCACCGACCTGAAGAGCCTGGGGCCCAGCGTGGCGCAGGGTCTGACCTATGTGGACCCGTTCAAGCTGGATCTCGACGCCAGGTCGAAGGCCTTCGTCGAGCGCTTCTTCGCCAAGCAGAAGGCCTACCCGACGCATGGCCAGATCGGCGTCTACTCCGGCGTGCTGCATTACCTCAAGGCGATCGAGGCGGCCAAGACGGTGGACGGGCCGGCCGTGGCGGAAAAGATGCGCGCCCTGGTGGTCAACGATGACTTCGTGCATGGCGGCAAGGTGCGCGCGGATGGCCGGATGGTGCATGACATGTACCTGGCGCAGGCCAAGTCGCCGGCGGAGTCGAAGGGCCCGTGGGATCTCGTCAAATACCTCGGCACCATTCCCGGCGACGCGGCGTTCCGCCCGCTATCCGCAAGCGAATGCGCGCTCGTGAAGAAGTGAGCCGCGATGCCGACACGCAATGACACTGACGCGGAGCACGCATGAGCCAGGCTGACGTAATCCTTGAAACCCGCGGACTCACCAAGGAGTTCAAGGGCTTCACCGCCGTCAGCAGGGTCGACCTGCGGGTACGGCGCGGCGCCATCCACGCCCTGATCGGGCCCAATGGCGCCGGCAAGACCACCTGCTTCAACCTGCTGACCAAGTTCCACACGCCCTCCGCCGGCGCCATCCTGTTCAACGGCGAGGACATCACGCGGGAGCGACCGGCCCAGATCGCCCGCAAGGGTGTGATCCGCTCCTTCCAGATCTCGGCGGTGTTCCCGCAGCTCACGGTGATGGAAAACGTGCGCGTGGCGCTGCAACGCAAGCTGGGCACCGCGTATCACTTCTGGAAAAGCAAGCGCTCGCTCGATGAACTCAATGACCGCTCGATAGCGCTGCTGAAGGCCGTCGGCCTGGAAGGCTTTGCCGACCTGCCCACCGCCGAACTGGCATACGGGCGGAAACGCGCGCTGGAAATCGCCACCACGCTCGCCATGGACCCGGAGCTGATGCTGCTCGACGAACCCACGCAAGGCATGGGGCATGAAGACGTGGAGGTGGTAACCGCCTTGATCAAGCAGGTTTCAGCGGGGCGCACCGTGCTGATGGTCGAACACAATATGAGCGTGGTGTCATCCATCGCGGACCGCATCACCGTGCTCCAGCGCGGCGCCATCCTGGCCGAAGGGCCTTACGAGGAAATGGCGCGGAACCCGCAGGTGATGGAAGCGTACATGGGCACGGCCGATGCCGCGCTGACGGAGGCAACGCCATGACCCAACCAACCCCTGCCCTGCAGATCAAGGACCTGCACGCCTGGTATGGCGAGTCCCACATCCTCCACGGGGTGGACCTGACCGTCAATCCGGGCGAGGTGGTCACCGTGCTCGGCCGCAATGGCGCGGGCCGCACCACGACCATGCGCGCCATCATGGGGCTCGTCGGCGCCCGCAAAGGCTCGATCCGCGTCAATGGCACCGAGACCATCGGCATGAAGACGCACCGCATCGCGCCTCTGGGACTCGGCTATTGCCCGGAGGAACGCGCCATCTTTTCCAGCCTGTCGTGCGAGGARAACCTGMTGCTGCCGCCGGTGTTCAAGCCGGACGGCGCAACCGCGGGCCGCGAGCCGATGCCGCTGGACGAGATCTATGCGATGTTCCCCAACCTGWRGGAGCGCCGCMAGAGCCAGGGCACSCGCMTGTCKGGCGGCGAGCAGCAGATGCTGGCGGTYGSSCGYATCCTGCGCACSSGSGCCARCSTGCTGCTGCTCGAYGARATCTCCGARGGCCTSGCGCCCGTCATCGTACAAACACTGGCAAGAATGATCACCACCCTGAAGAAGCGCGGCTACACCATCGTGATGGTGGAACAGAATTTCCGCTTCGCCGCACCTCTGGCCGACCGCTTCTATGTGATGGAGCACGGCCGCATGGTGGAGAGCTTCGACGCCGGCGCGCTCGGGCACAAGATGCCCACGCTCAACGCCCTGCTCGGCGTGTAAGGAACCATCGCTATGGAATTTTTTGGCAWACCTGTGCCCGCCCTGCTGAGCCAGTTGCTGCTCGGCCTCGTCAACGGCTCGTTCTACGCCATCCTCAGTCTCGGCCTTGCGGTCATCTTCGGCCTGCTCAACGTCATTAACTTCGCCCATGGCGCCCTGTTCATGCTGGGCGCCGTGCTGGCATGGATGGGCATGAGCTACCTCGGCCTTAACTACTGGCTGATGCTGCTGCTCGCGCCGTTGGTTGCCGGCGCGCTGGGCGTGGTGCTGGAACGCACCATGTTGCGCCGCCTCTACCGCTTCGACCACCTCTACGGGCTGTTGCTGACGCTGGGCATCAGCTTGCTGATCGAAGGCCTGCTGCGCTCGGCCTACGGTGTGTCCGGCCTGTCCTATGCCACGCCCGAGGCGCTTAGCGGCGCCACCAGCGTGGGCTTCATGGTGCTGCCCAACTACCGTGCCTGGGTCGTCGTGGCCTCGCTCACGGTGTGCTTCGTGACCTGGTACGTGATCGAGAAGACAAGGCTCGGCGCCTACCTGCGCGCCGGCACCGAGAACCCCCGCATGGTGGAAGCATTCGGCATCAACGTGCCGCTGCTGGTCACGCTGACCTATGCCTTCGGCGTGGGGCTGGCCGCCTTTGCCGGCGTGCTGGCCGCGCCGGTGATGCAGATCTCGCCGCTGATGGGGCAGAACCTGATCATTACCGTGTTCGCGGTGGTGGTAATCGGCGGGATGGGATCCATCCTCGGCTCCATCTTCACCGGCCTCGGCCTGGGCATATTCGAGGGCATGACCAAGGTGTTCTACCCGGAAGCCTCGGCGACCGTCGTCTTCGTGGCCATGGTGTGCGTGCTGATGGTGCGCCCCGCCGGCTTGTTCGGAAAGGAAAAATGATGATCAACGACTCACGCGCAAGGCTGACGATCGCCCTGCTGGCGGCGGCCGTCGCGCTGGCGCCCTTCCTCGGCGCCTACCCGGTGCTGGCGATGAAGCTGATGTGCTTTGCCCTGTTCGCCTGTGCCTTCAACCTGCTGCTGGGCTTTACCGGCCTGCTGTCCTTCGGCCATGCCGCCTTCTTCGGCGGCGCGGCCTATGCCTGCGGCTACGTGATGAAATCGCTGCACGCGACGCCGGAGCTGGGCCTGCTGGCCGGCACGGCCTTCGCCGCGCTGCTCGGCCTGGCCTTCGGTGCGCTGGCGATCCGGCGCCAGGGCATCTACTTCGCCATGGTCACGCTGGCGCTGGCGCAGATGTTCTACTTCTTCTGCCTGCAGGCGCCCGTCACCGGCGGCGAAGACGGCATGCAGGCGGTGCCGCGCGGCAGCCTGTTCGGGCTGGTTTCGCTGGAGAGCGACCTGACCATGTACTACGTGGCGGCGGCCGTGGCCGGTGCCGCGCTGCTGTTGATCGCGCGCGTGGTCAACTCGCCGTTCGGGCAGGTGCTGCGGGCTATCAAGGAGAACGAGCCGCGCGCTATTTCGCTAGGATACGACACCGACCGCTTCAAGCTGCTGGCCTTCGTGCTGTCGTCGGCGCTGGCCGGGCTGGCGGGCGCCCTGAAGACGCTGGTGCTCGGCTTCGCCACCCTCACCGACGTGCACTGGGCCATGTCCGGATCGGTCATCCTGATGACGCTGGTGGGGGGCATGGGCACCCTCTCCGGGCCCATCCTGGGCGCGCTGGTGATCGTCGCGGTGGAAAACAAGCTGGGTGATTTCGGCAGCAGCCTGGCCGCGCTTACGGGCGTGGACTGGTTCAACACGCTGGGCGAATCGGTCAGCATGGTCACGGGCTTGATCTTCGTGGTCTGCGTGCTTACCTTCCGGCGCGGGATCATGGGCGAGGTGCAGGCGCTGCTGGCCCGCCGGGCGGCGCTGACGCGGTCTGCGCCCGCCTTCCACGGCCGTTCCGCCAGCTCGGCCACAGCCAAGGGTTAACGCTGATTCAGTCGGCAATTTAAATCAGTACACTGATCATTAATACTCAGCATACTGATTAAAGGAGATGCATCATGGCTTGGACCAAGATCGCCACTACCGGCCAGCTTCAGGACGATGAAGTGATGTCGCTCACGCTCGGGGACGCGCAACTGGCGCTGTACCGCAGCGAAGGGGAGTACTTCGTCACCGACAATGTCTGCACGCACCAGTACGCGCTGCTGTCGGACGGCTACCTGGAAGACGGCTGCATCGAATGCCCGCTGCACCAGGCGCGTTTCGACATCCGCACCGGGCAAGCCATGTGCGCGCCCGCCACCCAGGGCATCCGCGTCTATCCGGTCAGGATCGTGGACAGCGACGTGATGGTCGACGTCATKGTCACCGCCTGAGCCCCCGCTATGCCACAAGACGCCCCTATCCTGATCATCGGTGCCGGCCAGGCCGGCGCCACCGCGGCAGCCGCGCTGCGCTCGCTGGGCCATGACGGCGGCATCGTCATGGTCGGCGGCGAGGTCCATGCCCCCTACGAGCGCCCGCCGCTATCCAAGGCCGTGCTGGCGGACGAGCAGCAGGACGAACGCATCGGCGTGCACGCGGCGGGCTTTTATGCCGAGCAAGGCATTGACCTGCGTCTGGGCACGACAGTGACGTCGCTCGATCCCGGCAGTGGCACGGCCCGCTGTGCCGATGGCCAGGCGATTGCCTTCAGCCGCTGCCTGCTGGCCACCGGCGGGCGTGCCCGCACCCTGCCCGCCTTGCCGGAAGGCATGGCGGGCGTGCACTACCTGCGCTCGCTGGCCGATGCGCGTGGCCTGCGCGCCGCGCTGCGCCGGGAGCGCTCCGTGCTGGTGATCGGCGGCGGCTTCCTGGGGCTGGAAACGGCCTCCACCGCCCGCGCGGCGGGACTGGAGGTCACGGTGATCGAAGCCGCGCCACGGTTGCTGCAGCGCGCCGTGCCGGCCGTGTTCTCCGACTGGCTGGCGCAGCGCGTGCGCAGCCTCGGCATCGACCTGCGCCTGGGCTGCGGGATCGCCTCGATCCCGCCGGCCACGAACGGGGTTGCCGTCACGCTGACGGACGGCTCCGCCTTGCACGCACCGCTGGCAGTGGTCGCCATCGGGCTGCATCCCGATGCCGGCCTGGCGCGGGCCGCCGGGCTGGCGCTCCATCCGGGCAACGGCGGCATCCAGGTCGACGCGCACTGCCGCACCAGCGCGCCGGGCGTCTTCGCCGCCGGCGATTGCACCAGCCAGTACCAGCCCCTGTTCGGCCAGGAAGTCCGGCTGGAGTCGTGGCAGAACGCCAACGAGCAGGCCCGCATCGCCGCCGCCGCCATGCTCGGCGTGGAGACGGCACCGGCCGCCGTGCCCTGGTTCTGGACCGACCAGCTCGGCTGCAACATCCAGATGCTGGGCGCGGTGGACCCCACGCTGTGCTACACCCTGCGCGGCAACGGCGCGGCGGACGGCGACGCCCCCAGATTCCTGTTGCTTGGCATGGCCGGCGCGCAACTGCGCCACGCTATCGCGGTCAATGCCGGCGGCGACCTGCGCCAGCTCCGCAACCTGATCGAACAACGCACCGCCTGCGACATCGGCCTGCTCCGCAACACCGCCATGCCCCTGAAGCAAGCGGTACGCGAGGCCGCCGCCGCGCTCGCTGGCCAGACCCAATCCTGAACGATCCCGAACGAGGAACCGACATGTACCAGACCCACGCGGTCATCAACCGCACGCCGCGCGCCAAGGATGCCGAACTGGCCGCCTGCCAGTGGCCAGAGGACGCCCTGCATTTCATCCCGGACTGGGTGTACACCAGCAACGCCGTGTACGACATGGAACTGGAAAAGATTTTCCGCGGCCGCTCGTGGAACTTCGTCGCGCTGGAGGCGGAGATCCCCAACGCCGGCGACTTCAAGCGTTCCTATGTCGGGCCCACGCCAGTCGTCGTGGCGCGCGCCGAGGACGGCTCGATCAATGTCTTCGAGAATCGCTGCGCCCACCGCGGCGCGGAGTTCTGCCGGCACGGCCAGGGCAATGCCAAGGAGTTCGTCTGCCCCTATCACCAGTGGTCCTACGATCTCAAGGGCAACCTGCAGGGCGTCCCGTTCAAGCGCGGCGTCAACCGCGCCGGCGGCATGCCCAAGGACTTCCGTAACGAAGACCACGGCCTGATGAAGCTGCAGGTGGCCACGCGCAATGGCGTGATCTTCGCCTCCTACGCCAGCGATATGGAGAGCCTGGAGGACTACCTGACGCCCGAGATCCTCAAGGATTTCGACGTGGTGTTCAATGGCAAGCCGCTCAAGATCCTCGGGTACTACAAGAATGAGTTGCCGTGCAACTGGAAGATGTACCACGAG
>NZ_JBFTLX010000252.1:0-10232 GCF_056396665.1 Cupriavidus sp. 05T313
GGCAGGCGCGGGCGCCTGCCGTGGTTTGCGGGGTGCCTGGCCGATGCGTGCCGGCCGGACATTCTCTTGATTGCGCTGTGCGTGGCCGGCCCGGGACCGGCCTCGCACGCGAGCCGCGCAATGCGCTGCTTAGTCCATCGACATGGTGGCGATGTCGATAAACCAGCTCTGCGGCTGCACCACGCCCTTGATCTTCCTGGAGATGGCGCGCGGGCCGACGTCATGCGCGATCAGCACGAAAGGCGCTTCTTCCACGATGCGCGCATGCAGCCTGGCCAGCGCCGCGTCGCGCCCCTTGTCGTCAAACGAGGTGCGCGCGGTTTCGATCAGCTTGTCGAACTCCGCGTTGCCGAAGTAGCCCCAGTTGTTCGAGACCGGCGGCTGCGTCTTGGTGCTGACAAAGCGGACCATGGCGAAGAACGGGTCCATCGCCGCAAAGCTCACGTTGACCGCGTTGGCGCCGTGCGCGCTCGGGTCCTTGGCGCCGATGCGCCAGTTGGTGAAGAGCGTGTTCCATTCGACCACGTCGAAGTCGACGTCGATGAAGCACTCCTTCAGGTTCTGCTGCACGTACTCGTTCATCGGCAGCGGCTGCATCTGGCCCGAGCCCGAAGCCGAGACCTGCACCTTCACCTTGAGCGGCTTGGCGGCGGAGTAGCCCGCTTCCTGCATCAGCTTGCGCGCGGCGTCGGCGTCGTACTTGATATCGAATTTGGGATTGCCCCACCACGGGTTGCCCGGTTCGACAATGCCCTTGGCCTCGGCCATATAGCCGCCCAGCAGCGTCTTCAGGCCGGAACGGTTGACACACAGGTTGGCGGCTTGCCRCACGCGCTTGTCGAGCCAGGGCGATCCGGGCGCGAACGACAGCTGCCACGGCCACATATGCGGTTGCGCGTTGGCGTAGACCTCGAAGCCGCGGCTCTTGATCTGTGCCACCGCATCCGGTGCCGGCGCCTCGATCCAGTCGACCTGGCCAGACAACAGGGCGGCGGTGCGCGCATTGGCCTCGGGCATCGGCTGCATCACCACCTTGTCGATCCTGGGCACACGCCTGGCGTCCCAGTACTGCGCGTTCTTCACCAGTTCCAGCCGCTCGCGCGGCACGAAACGGCTCATCTTGAACGGGCCGGTGCCCGAGGCGTCGGCGGCGAAGGCTACCCACGCTTGCTTGGAACGCTCCGCCGGATCCGTCACCGAGGCCGGTACCGCGGCGAGCTTCTTCTCCCATTGCGTGGGCGAAGCCATGAACAGGTTGCTCAGGTTGTACGGCAGGAAGGAGTCAGGCTCCGAGGTGATCAGCTCAATGGTCATGTCGTCGATCTTCCTGGCTGAACGCAAGGTGGGCATGCGCGAGGCGGTCACGCCGACCTGGCTGGGATCGAACTGCCTGGCGGTCTTGTCGAGCACCTTGCCCACGTTCCACACCACGGCATCCGCATTGAACGGCGAGCCGTCGTGGAACTTCACGCCGGGGCGCAGCTTGAAGACCCACCTGGTCTTGTCCTTGGTATCGACTTTCCATTCCGTGGCCAGGTCGGCAATCAGCAGGCTCGGGCCGTTGCCCTTCGAGAGATCCCACTGGGTCAGCCCGTCGTACATCGGGATGCCGGTAAAGCGGTTGCCTTCGAAGCCCTGGTCGGGCTGGCCCAGCGTGCGCGGGATGTCAGCGGCGGTCATGCCGATGCGCAGCACCTTCTCGGCCATCGCCGTGCCTGGCAACGCAAGCAGGGAGACGGAGGCAATGGCAGCGGCGGCAGCGAAGGTTTTCAGGCCGGGTTTCACGCTTCTTACGGAGTCGGAAGAAAAGACGGTCACGGGCAAAGCTCCTGGGTGGGGGAAGGGAAGACGAAGGCAATCAAGCAAGTCACATGCCAGTTGCGTTTCGTGCCGCTTCCATCCTGGCCGCCGGTACAGCGCGGCCTCTCCATCGTTAGCCATGTATGAAACATGGACCAGAGGACTCGCATCGCCTATGGCCTGCTTTTTGCTGAGATCCCTGCCTGTCTCCCAACCAACCGGCTTCCCGACATGGACCAGCAATACCTTCCCCGCATCAACGCAGCACGCCTGTGGCAATCGCTGATGGACCTGGCGCAGATCGGCGCCACGCCCAAGGGCGGCGTGTGCCGCATCGCCCTGACCGAGCTGGATCGCCAGGGCCGCGACCTGGTGGTCGGCTGGTGCCGCGAAGCGGGGCTCGCCGTGCGTACCGACGAAGTCGGCAACGTGTTCGCGCGCCGCGCGGGCAGCGATCCCGATGCGCGTGCGGTGGCAACCGGCAGCCATATCGACACCCAGCCCTCCGGCGGCAAGTTCGACGGCAACTTCGGCGTGCTGGCGGGCCTGGAGGTAATGCGCACGCTCAACGACCAGGGCATCGTCACCCGCGCGCCGCTGGAACTGGCGTTCTGGACCAACGAAGAGGGCACCCGCTTTACGCCGGTGATGATGGGTTCGGGCGCCTTTGCCGGCGTGTTCGGCGCGGAGTTCATACGCGCCCAGCACGACCTGGACGGCATCAGCGTAGGCGAGGCACTGGAGCAGATCGGCTATCGCGGCGAGCAGCCCGTGGGCGAGGTGCCGGGCGGCATGTTCGCAGCCTACTTCGAGGCGCACATCGAGCAGGGGCCCGTGCTGGAAGCCGCCGGGCTGCCGATCGGCGTGGTCTCCGGCGCGCTCGGCCAGCAATGGTATGACGTGGCCGTGACCGGCATGGACGCCCACGCCGGCCCCACGCCGCTGGCGCTGCGCCACGACGCCATGCTGGCGGCGGCGCGCATGATCGACGAGGTCAATCGCATCGCCGTGGCCGAGGCGCCGCACGGGCGCGGCACGGTGGGCTATGTGCAGGTCACGCCGAACTCACGCAACGTGATTCCCGGGCGGGTGGATTTCTCGGTAGACTTCCGCAATCTGTCGCAGGCGGGGCTGGACCGTATGGACGCAGCCATGCGGACCACGTTCGCGGAGATCGCTGAACGCGGCGCGGTGAGCGTGGAGATCCGCCAGGTGGTGAAGTTCGAGCCGTGCGTGTTCGCGCCAGAATGCGTGGACAGCGTGCGCCGCGCCGCCGCCGCGCTGGGCCTGCCGCATATGGATGTGGTCAGCGGGGCGGGGCATGATGCCGTCTACGTGGCGCAGCGTGCGCCCACTGGCATGATCTTCGTGCCGTGCAAGGACGGCATCAGCCACAACGAGCTGGAAGATGCGCTGCCCGAGCATATCGAGGCCGGGGCGAACGTGCTGCTGCAAGCGATGCTGGAGCACGCGCGCTAAGGCGCGCCGCCCGCGCCGCCGCGCGTCAATCTCAGTGGGCGATCGAACGCGAGATCGCCCACGCGCATTCGATCACCATCGGCGCCAGCTTCTTCTGCGCCTCGGCCATGCTCCAGCGGCTAGCGGGCGGCGATACATGCACCGCGCCCACCGCCTGCCCCTGGCTGTTGACGATGGCCGCGCCCACGCCCATATCGCCCAGGAACAGCTCCTCGTTGTTGCAGGCATAGCCCACCCTGCGGCAAGCCACCACTGTCTCGAAGATCGCCGCCACATCGGTCAGCGTGGCCGGCGTGCGCGCCACGCGCGCCGAATTCTCCAGCATCGCCATGACCTGCTCGTCGGGCAGGGTGCTGAGATACGCGCGGCCGCTGCTGGTGCAGTACATGGGAATGCGCATGCCGACGGGCGTCAGCACCGGGATGTATTTCGACGTCATCAGCTGCGCCACGTAGACCATCTCCAGCCCGACCGGCTCGGTCAGGTTGGCGGTCTCGCCGCTGGCGTTGGCGAGCTGCGACAGGTAAGGGCTGGCGGCCTGGATCAACGCATCCGCGGACAGATAGTTGTAGCCGATCTCCATCACCTTGGGCGTCAGCCGGAAGCGCCGCGTCTGCGGGTGCTTGGCCACATAGCCCAACGTCTCCAGCGTATGCACGGTGCGTTGCGCGGAGCTTTTGGTCATGCCGGTCAGGCTGGCCAGWTCGGCCAGGGTGAGCGTGCGATGCACCGCGCTGAAGGCCCGCAGGACATCCAGGCCTTTCTCCAGCGACTGGTTGAACAGTGGGTCCGCGCGAGTGGCTTCTTCGCCGCTTTCTTCCAGGGTGGCTGGCGATCCGTTGCTGGGTTCCTGCTTGTCTTGCCGGGTCATGTTCGGGTTCCGCGTCGTCGTCGTACCGATCGTGGCGGCACCATCGCTGGGAGCCTGCACCACGATGAATGCATATTGCACCAATATACGACTGTATCGATTATCGATTCTATTGATTGCCATCAATGATATTCGGCCCGGCTTTCGTTGGGAATAGCGGCCCCGCTAAAGCTGCCGGATTTCCGCCGCACGCATCTCCGCGATTTGCCGGGAACCATTGCCCGGTAAGGCTTTCCTGACGATATGAGAATGGAAGCGTGGTGGGCGATGACGCAAGAATATGACAAGGCAGCCCATGCGGGTGCCGCAGCTTTCAGTGTTTACCCGCAGCCCACACGGGTTGACGCTCAGTGAAATATCAGACTAGTATCACAACAACTTCAACACGCAGGAACCATCATGTCGAACCCGATCCGGCTGGTTGGCGGCRCTGATCACAATGCGGATCCGCCATCGCGGGCAGCGACCGGCGCCGCGATGCGCGAGCATGCCTATGCCGAGATCAAGCGGCGCATCATTTCCTGCGAGTTCCGGCCGGGCGAGCCGTTGAACGAGGCGCAGGTCGCGGCCTTGCTCGGACTGGGCCGCACGCCGGTGCATCAGGCGCTGCACCGGCTGGAAGTGGAAGGGCTGGTGTCGATCATGCCGCGCAAGGGCGTGCTGGTATCGCCGCTGTCGCTCAATGAAGTGCTCGACATGATCGAAGTGCGCGCCACCAACGAAGTGCTGTGCGCCACGCTGGCATGCGAGCGCGCCCACGAGAGCGATCTCAAGGCCATGCGCGAGATCGTCGACCGCTCTCCCGACCTGATCGCGCGGCGCGACATCGCCGGCCTCGCCGCGCTCGACCTCAAATTCCATACCGCCATGTCGGCCGCCTCGCGCAATCGCGTGCTGGCCGACCTGCTGCGCAGCCTGCATGAGAAGCAGGCGCGCTTCTGGTTTCTCTCGCTATCCGACCCGCAGCACCTGGAAAACGTCTACCAGGAGCACCGGGTGATCATCGACGCCCTCGAGCGGCGCGACGTACCGGCGGTGCGCGAGGCCATCCGCGAACACATTGACGAATTCCGGAAGAACATCATCCGGACCATCTGACCGATTTTCTCCGCAATAGATAAGGTAGTAAGAAATGCCGACACTTCACTTCCAGGTAGCCGGCGAGGGCGAACTCGTCCTCGATATCCAGCGCCTCATCATCGCCGGCTGGACTGGCCGCGACGCCGACGCCGTCAACCATCACATCCGCGAGCTCGAAGAGATCGGCGTCAAGCCGCCCACCACCGTGCCTTGCTTCTACCCGCTGGCCGCCTCGCTGCTGACCACCGACGCGCTGCTCGAAGTGCCGCGCGAGGATTCCTCCGGTGAAATCGAATTCGTGCTGCTTGCGGCCAAGGACGAGATGTACATCGGCGTAGGCTCCGACCACACCGACCGCAAGGTCGAAGCCTACGACGTCACCGTCTCCAAGCAGATGTGCGCCAAGCCCCTGGGTACCGAACTCTGGCGCTTCGCCGACGTGGCAGCGCACTGGGACCAGTTGCAGATGCGCTGCTGGCGCACTCGCAACGGTCAGCGCGAGCTCTATCAGGAAGGCCTGGTAACGCGCCTGCTCGACCCGCGCGACCTGATCCGGCGCCTGACCGGCGAAGACAAGCTGCCGGCTGGCACCGCCATGTTCTGCGGCACGCAAGCCGTGATCGGCGAACTGGGCAGCGGCGAAGCCTTCGAAGTGGAACTGCATGATCCGGTACGCAAGCGCACGCTGCGCCATGTCTATCGGGTGGAATGCCTGGCGGTGGCGCCATGAGCGCCGCGCTGCCAACCATCGCCGCGCTCGCCGCCGATCTGGCTGCCGGCCGCACCACCAGCGTTGCGCTGACCGAGCAGGCTCTGGCCCGTATCGACGCCCACCGCAACGGCGGCGGCGCCGCGTTCCTTGAAGTCGACGCCGCTGGCGCGCTCGCCGCGGCCCGCGCAGCCGACCAGGCCCGCGCCGCGGGGCTGGTGGCATCGCCGCTCGCCGGGCTGCCGATCTCCATCAAGGACCTGTTCGACGTGCAAGGACAGGTAACCCGCGCTGGCTCGAAAGCGCTGGCCGGCGCCCCCGCGAGCGCCGACGCACCCGTGGTGGCACGCCTGCGCGCTGCCGGCGCCGTGCTGATCGGGCGCACCAACATGAGCGAGTTCGCGTTCTCCGGGCTCGGCCTGAACCCGCACTACGGCACGCCGCGCACGCCCTTCGACGAAGCGCGCATCGCTGGCGGCTCCACGTCGGGTGGCGCGGTCAGCGTGGCACTCGACATGGCCGTGGCCGCGCTCGGCACAGATACCGGCGGCTCCATCCGCATCCCCAGCGCGTTCTGCGGTCTGACCGGCTTCAAGCCAACCGCAAGCCGGGTGCCGCTGGCCGGCGCCGTGCCATTGTCGACCTCGCTCGACTCGGCCGGCCCGCTGGCACGCTCGGTTGCCTGCTGCGCGGCCTTCGACGCCATCGTCAGCGGCGAAACGCTGGACAGCCGGCCAGCGCCGCTGGCAGGGTTGCGCCTGCTGGTGACGCGCGATTTCGTTTGCGACGGCCTCGACGCCGAGGTGGCGCAAGCCTTCGACGCAACGCTGGCCACGCTGTCGCGGCTCGGTGCGCGGATCATCCCGTTCGACTTCCCCGAACTCAAGCGCCTGCCGCAGATCAACGCCGGCGGCGGCCTGACCGCGGCCGAAGCGTGGCACTGGCACAAGCAACTGCTGGCCGAGCGCGGCAACGACTACGACCAGCGCGTCGCCATGCGCATCCGCCGCGGCGAACAGCTTGGCGCGGCCGACTACATCGAACTGCTGGCCGAACGCCGCGCCATGCAGGCCCGCGCCGCCGGCCTGCTGCGCGAAGCCGACTCCTGGCTGATGCCCACCGTGGCAGTACGCCCGCCGCGCCTGGACGCGCTGGAAAGCGACGAAGCCTTCTTCGCCACCAACGGCCTGGTGCTGCGCAACCCCAGCGTGCTCAATTTCCTCGACGGCTGTGCGGTATCGCTGCCGTTGCTGGCGGCAGGGCAGGGCATTGGCCTGAGCGTAGGCGGCCTGAACGGAAGCGACGCGCGCGTGCTGCAGGTAGCCGGCGCCATCGAAGCCGCGTTGCGGTAAGCAGGCAAAAAACCGAGGGCCGCGACCAAGCAGCGCGGCCCCGTCAATCAACACCCAAGGAGTACCACCGATGTCTTCCGTGATGACCGGCGCCCCTGTCGCCGTGGAGAACCCGGCCCACACCCCGGCCGAGCGCAATGAAGCCTACCGCAAGATCGCGGTACGGCTGATCCCCTTCCTCGTCTTCCTGTTCGTGCTCGCCTGGATTGACCGCGTCAACGTCGGCTTTGCCAAGCTGCAGATGCTGCAAGACCTGCAATTCAGCGAAGCCGTGTACGGCTTCGGCGCCGGCATCTTCTTCATCGGCTACTTCCTGTTTGAGGTCCCCAGCAACCTGCTGCTGGAAAAGATCGGCGCGCGCCGCACGCTCGCCCGCATCACCATCCTGTGGGGCTTCGCCTCCATGGCGATGATCTTCGTCAAGACGCCGATGCAGTTCTACGCCCTGCGATTCCTGCTGGGCGTATTCGAAGCCGGCTTCTTCCCCGGCGTCGTGCTCTACCTGACCTACTGGTTTCCGGCCCAGCGCCGCGCACGCATCAACGGCCTGTTCATGACCTCCTTCGCCATCGCTGGCGTCATCGGTGGCCCGCTGGCCGGCTTCATCATGAGCAGCATGGAAGGCGTCGACGGCCTTGCCAACTGGCAATGGCTGTTCGTCATCGAAGGCATCCCCTCCGTACTCGCCGGCATCGCCGTGCTGATGTACCTGCCCGAAAAGCCCATCGGCGCCAAATGGCTCACCGCCAGCGAACGCGACCTCGTCACCCGCGAGATCGAAGCCGAAAACCGCGACCCCGCCAAGCACTCCTCCCTGCGCGCCGCCTTCACCAACTCGCGCGTTTGGATCTGCGCCGCCATCTACTTCTGCGTGGTCAGCGGCAACGCCACCATCGCCTTCTGGTCGCCATCCATCATCAAAGAGCTAGGCGTACAAGGCAACCTGCAGATCGGCCTGGTCTCCGCCATTCCCTTCATCGCTGGCACGCTTGCCATGGTCTGGAACGGCATCCACTCCGACCGCACCGGCGAACGCCGCCTGCACTGCGCGCTGGCCACGCTGATGGCCGCTGCCGGACTGGTCCTGACCGGCATGTGGCTGCACAGCGCGGTACTGGCGCTGATTGCGCTGACCATTGCCTCCATCGGCATCCTGGCGGCTTTCCCGGTGTTCTGGTCGTTGCCCTCAGCCTTCCTGGCCGGTACCGCCGCAGCCGGCGGGATTGCCCTGATCAACTCGATCGGCAACCTGGCAGGCTTCGTTGCGCCGTACATGATCGGGTGGTTCAAGACCAGTACCGGGCAGCTCTCGGCGGGCTTGTACTTTGTCGCAGCGCTCGAGGCGGGCGCCACCGTGCTTGTGCTGGCGTTTATCAAAACCAGGCGCTGAACGGAGGCGACGGCCAGCCGGATGCCTTAGGTAGCACGAGGGGGCTGGATTCCCGCGGCGCTTTGCGCTAGAATCCGCTGCCTCGTTGCGCTGCATGCGCAAAGTGCGCCGGCAGCACGGGTAACACAAAGCCAGGCGGGCAGTTTCAGCCGCCTGTTTGCTTTTGTGCTTTGTGATCACCCCCATCGCTGCCTGRCCCGCCTGCAAATCAACGAGCACAGCGGCCTCCCGCCAGGGATGCACGCCGCAGGGACTGCGAGGGTGGCGAAATTGGTAGACGCACCAGRTTTAGGTCCTGACGCCAGCAATGGTGTAGGGGTTCGAGTCCCCTCCCTCGCACCACAGTCCTCTTTTGCATCACTCGTACGCCTCACTTTATTTCCCGTATTTCCGCACCGTATCAACACGCAAAGCTAAGCTACGTAAGGCCTGGCAGGCGATTTGAAGCAATCGCCTCATTGCACTCTGCACATTGCCCTTTCACTTATTGTCGGCGCTCCGGTCCCATAGTGGCCCCACGTTCGGTCCCACGAAATGGCACACTTTACGAAGTCCGCATGCGGTGATGCGCACAGATGAAGGTGAAGGCAGAAGGCCCGCCGTTCAGCACCTCTTGGCGATGGTGTCCAGAAAACTGCGCCCGTGGTTGGTGAGACGAACCTGGCTACGGCCGTGTGTCAGGCAATCGACTTGTACGCGCTGCCGACGCACGAGGCTTTTGAGGTCGGTGGGGTCCAATTCGAGATTCCCGTTTACGCTATCGAGAAGCCAGCGCATTGTCATATGGTCATTCCCATCGTCGACGTCTTGGACATACAGCAGTTCGGCCGGCGGCACGGCCCGCAAGAATCTTCCGCCAATCTCTATCCACAGCACCCGCGTTGTTGCTGAATTGGCGGGCACTTGACCGAACCGAATGAGCRGAATACGCAGCAGTCGCCGGAGTTGGGCCGCAGGAGCGCCTTGCAGTGGCTGCACTCGTAGAAGAACTGGCAGGCGTCCGTTGGCATGGTTTCCTGCTTGGCAAAGCCGCAGTGCGGGCAGGTCAGTACGGATTCAAGAATGACGGCACGCATCGGGTCCTCACAATCGCACCGCCTCTCGTCGCCAAACGCAACGGCCACCACGTGGCGGCGGCGGAGGGGGAAAACAAACGGACTGGGGTACTTATTTGTACGTGAACCCGAAAGGCCAGCCATCTGCGCGCGGAACGGCTTTCCGTTCTGACAGCACATTGGGGGAGAGGTCGGCCAGCTTCGGCGCCGGCGCGCTCGGTGCCATGGTTGGTCCTGTGGGGCGGTGCTTCCGTTGTAGGCGCGCCGGGAGGACAGCGCCATAGGGCATCGTCCGACTTGCGTGCGTTCCGTGTATAAAGAGCCGCGGCGGCGTCGGCTGTCCACATCATCTTCTCAATGTGCCGTGTCTCGATACCGTGCACCGTGCTGGCCGTCGTCGTGGAAGTTTGCGGCTCAGTGTTTACCACTCACAGGTGGTGCAGGCGAAGCGGCTGACGGATCTGGAGAACTAGGGGCCGCGGGCGCGGTTGATGGC
>NZ_JBFTLX010000253.1:0-10199 GCF_056396665.1 Cupriavidus sp. 05T313
GTGCTGCTCGATGGCTTCGCGCATTTCGGCCATCAGTTGCAGGTAGTAATGCAGGTTGTGGATGGTGTTCAGGCGCGCGCCGAGGATCTCGCCGACCCGGTGCAGGTGATGCAGATAAGCGCGCGAGAAGTTGCGGCAGGTATAGCAGCCGCAGCTCTCGTCCAGCGGCCGCGTGTCGTTGCGGTGGACGGCGTTCTTGATCTTGACGTCGCCGAAGCGGGTGAATAGCCAGCCGTTGCGGGCATTGCGGGTCGGCATCACGCAGTCGAACATGTCGACACCGGCCGCCACGCCCGCCACCAGGTCTTCCGGCGTGCCCACGCCCATCAGGTAGTGGGGCTTGTGGGCCGGCAGGCGCGGCGCCACGTGCTCCAGCACGCGCATCATGTCTTCCTTGGGCTCGCCAACGGACAGCCCGCCGATGGCGTAGCCGTGGAAGTCCAGTTCGGACAACCCGGCCAGCGACTCGTCGCGCAGGTCTTCGAACATGCCGCCCTGGACGATGCCAAACAGCGCGTTGGGGTTGGCCAGGCGCTTGAATTCGTCGATCGAACGCTTGGCCCAGCGCAGGCTCATGCGCATGGAAGTCGCCGCCTCCGCATGGGTGGCGGGACGGCCTTCGATCTCGTATGGCGTGCACTCGTCGAACTGCATCACGATGTCGGAGTTCAGCGTGCGCTGGATCTGCATCGAGATCTCGGGCGACAGGAACAGCTTGTCGCCGTTGACCGGCGAGGCGAAGGTCACGCCATCCTCGGTGATCTTGCGCAGCGCGCCCAGCGAAAACACCTGGAAGCCGCCCGAATCGGTCAGGATCGGCTTGTCCCAGCCCATGAAGCGGTGCAGGCCGCCGTGGGCCTCCACCACTTCCAAACCGGGGCGCAGCCACAGGTGGAAGGTGTTGCCCAGGATGATCTGCGAATTGATCTCGTTCAGTTCGAGCGGCGACATCGCCTTGACCGAACCGTAGGTGCCGACCGGCATGAAGATCGGGGTCTCGACCACGCCGTGGTTGAGGGTGACGCGGCCGCGGCGGGCGTTGCCGTCGGTGGTGAGCAGTTCGAAGTTGAGCATGGCTGGAATCGGGTTCGGGCAGTCGGTACGGAGCTGGCGCGGCGCGCTCAGGGCTG
The DNA here is from genome assembly GCF_056396665.1 of Cupriavidus sp. 05T313. Taxonomy (NCBI): domain Bacteria; kingdom Pseudomonadati; phylum Pseudomonadota; class Betaproteobacteria; order Burkholderiales; family Burkholderiaceae; genus Cupriavidus; species Cupriavidus sp. 05T313. The sequence continues at coordinate 1,131 of NZ_JBFTLX010000253.1, forward strand.
GGGCTGGCGCGTCAGCAGCATGGCGTCGCCGTAGCTGAAGAAGCGGTAGCGYTGMKCCACSGCRTGGCGGTAAGCGGCGCGGATGGSCTCCACSCCGGCCAGCGCCGATACCAGCATCAGCAAGGTCGACTTGGGCAGGTGGAAGTTGGTGATGAGGGCATCCACCACGCGGAACCGGTAGCCCGGCGTGATGAAGATATCGGTGTCCCCGCGCCCGGCGGTCAGCGTGCCATCGGCAGTGCCGGCGGATTCCAGCGCGCGCAGCGAGGTGGTGCCGACCGCGATCACGCGGCCGCCGGCGGCGCGCGTGTCGCGCACGGCCTGGGCCAGTGCCTCGGACACCTCATACCACTCGGCGTGCATCTTGTGTTCGGCAAGGTTCTCGGTACGCACCGGCTGGAAGGTGCCGGCGCCCACGTGCAGGGTCAGGAAGCCGCGGCGCACGCCCAGCGCATCGAGCCGGGCGAACAGCGCCTCGTCGAAATGCAGGCCGGCGGTGGGGGCCGCCACCGCGCCGGGGGCGCGGGCGTAGACGGTCTGGTAACGGGTCTCGTCGAAGGCGTCCGGGTCGTGGGTGATATATGGCGGCAGCGGCAGGCGGCCGTGGCGCTCGATCAGGTCCAGCGCCGGCTCGGGGAAGGTGAGCGTGAAGAACTGGTCCACGCGCGGGCCCACGGTGACGTCGAAGGCATCCACCAGGCGCAGCTTGCTGCCCTCGGGCGGCGTCTTGGAGGCGCGCACCTGCGCCAGCACGGTATGACTGTCCAGCACCCGCTCGACCAGCACCTCGACCTTGCCGCCGCTGCCCTTGTGGCCGAAGAAGCGTGCCTTGATGACGCGCGTGTCGTTGAATACCAGCAGGTCGTTCGGGCGCAGGTAGCCGACGATATCGGCGAAAGTGCGGTCGGCCAGGCGGGTGGTGCCGTCCCGCGCGTCCGTATCCACCACCAGCAGCCGGCTTGCGCCGCGCTCCGGCAAGGCGGTCTGGGCGATCAGTTCGGGCGGCAGTTCAAAGTCGAAGTCGGACAGCGTCAGCATCATGGGGGCAAAAACGGCCACTGGCCGCGCGGTGGCGCGGCCGGCATAGGTACAATCGGCGAATCCGATATTGTAAGGCTTGGGGCAGCACGGCCGCCCGGGCGCGCATGATATCGCCTATTTGCGCCACCCTCCCTTGCCGCCAGGCATGAACCCCGACCCGAATCCGTAGCCACGCCGCCCGATGCCAGGAACCGCTCCCGACCCGATCCCGGAAACCACCGACAGCCTGCCCGCGGCGCCCGCCGGGGACAAGGCCGGCCGGCCGGGCAAGGGGCCGGGGGCCGCCAAAGGTGCCGCCGGCAAGCCGTCCTCGGCCATGGCGCGCTTGCATAAGCTTGGCCTCAAGCGCGACGTTGACATGGTGCTGCACCTGCCGATGCGCTATGAGGACGAGACCACGCTGCTGCCGATCGCCGATGCCATCCGCCGCGCGGGCCTGGGCCTGGCGGTGCAGGTCGAGGGCGTGGTCACGTCCAATGAGGTGAGCTTCCGCCCGCGCCGCCAGCTGGTGGTCAAGATCGCCGACGATACCGGCGAGCTGACGCTGCGCTTTCTGAATTTCTACGGCAGCCAGGCCCAGCAGATGGCCGAAGGCACCTGCCTGCGCGTGCGCGGCGAACTGCGCGGCGGTGGCTTCTTCGGCGCGGAGATGGTCCATCCCACCGTGCGCCCGGTGACGCCAGGCGAGGCGCTGCCCGATAGATTGACGCCGGTGTACCCGAGTACCGCGGGCATTCCGCAGACCTACTTGCGCAAGGCCATCGGCGGGGCGCTTTCGCGCACGCCGCTGCCCGAGACCCTGCCATTGCCGGTCCTGAAAGGTCCGCTCGCGCAGCTCAGGCTGCAGCCATTGCCGGATAGTCTGCGCCTGCTGCACTCGCCGCCGCAGGATGTCGATGAAGCCGCGCTGATCGAGCGCTCGCACCCGGCCTGGCAGCGCATCAAGTTTGACGAACTGCTGGCGCAGCAACTCTCGCTCAAGCGCTCCCAGGCGGCGCGGCGCGACAAGAGCGCGCCGCCCATGCCGCGCCGCGCCGGCGGCCTGCTGACGGCCTTCCTGGCGGCGCTGCCGTTCAAGCTGACCGGCGCCCAGCAGCGCGTGGTGGAAGAGATCGCCAGGGACATGGGCGCGCCCCATCCGATGCACCGACTCCTGCAGGGCGACGTCGGCAGCGGCAAGACCATTGTCGCGGCGCTGGCGGCCTGCCAGGCCATCGACGCCGGCTACCAGGCCGCGCTGATGGCGCCCACTGAAATCCTGGCCGAGCAGCACTACCGCAAGCTTTCCGCGTGGCTGGAGCCGCTTGGCGTGACCGTGGTGTGGCTGGCCGGCAGCCTGAAGGCGCGCGCCAAGCGCGAGGCGGCGGCGCAGGTCGAGTCCGGCGAAGCCAAACTGGCCATCGGCACCCACGCGCTGATCCAGGACAGCGTCAAGTTTGCGCGCCTGGGTTTGTCGGTGGTGGATGAGCAGCATCGCTTCGGCGTGGCCCAGCGCCTGGCGCTGCGCGGCAAGGCGGAGCCCGATGCGGCAGCGCCGCCGGACAAGGCCGGCAAGGCCGCCGAGACCGTGCCGCATCAGCTGATGATGTCGGCCACGCCGATCCCGCGCACGCTGGCAATGACTTACTACGCCGATCTCGACGTCTCGGTGATCGACGAGCTGCCGCCCGGCCGCACCCCGGTGGTGACGCGGCTGGTCAACGACGCGCGCCGCGACGAGGTGATCGAGCGCGTGCACCATGCCGCCGCCGATGGCCGGCAGGTCTACTGGGTGTGCCCGCTGATTGAAGAGAGCGAGGCGCTGCAGTTGCAGACCGCCGTGGAAACCTACGAGACCCTGGTGGCCGCCTTGCCGGAGCTCAAGGTAGGTCTGGTGCACGGGCGCTTGCCGCCGGCGGATAAGGCTGCCGTGATGGAAGACTTCACGGCCAACCGCCTGCAGGTGCTGGTAGCCACCACCGTGATCGAGGTGGGGGTGGACGTGCCAAACGCCTCGCTGATGGTGATCGAGCACGCCGAGCGATTCGGCCTGGCGCAGCTGCACCAGTTGCGCGGCCGGGTGGGGCGGGGCAGCGCGGAATCGGTCTGCCTGCTGATGTACCAGGCGCCGCTGTCGCCCACCGGGCGCGAGCGCCTGGCGACCATGCGCGAGACCACCGACGGCTTCGAGATTGCCAGGCGCGACCTGCAGATACGCGGCCCCGGCGAGTTCCTCGGCGCGCGCCAGTCCGGCGAGGCGATGCTGCGCTTCGCCGATCTCAACACCGACGCCTGGCTGGTCGACTATGCCCAGGAGGCGGCGGAACTGATGCTGACCCGCTATCCGGAGGCGGTGGAKGCGCACCTGCTGCGCTGGCTGGGCGGCAGGGAGCATTTCCTGAAGGCCTGAGGCAAAGGGCAGCATGCTTCGCATGGGCGCGCGGCGGCAAGTATCGCCTGCGCCGCATTGCCCTTCATCTCTGACAGAACCCCGAATCGAAGGTAAAATCTATCGCCTAATGGAAATTGATAAGTCATGACGCTCACCGAACTCAAGTACATCGTCGCCGTGGCGCGCGAGCGCCATTTCGGCCGGGCGGCCGAAGCCTGCTTCGTGTCGCAGCCGACGTTGTCGGTGGCCATCAAGAAGCTGGAAGACGAACTCAACGTGCAGATCTTCGAGCGAGGCACTTCCGAGGTCTCGGTGACGCCGATCGGTGAGCAGATCGTGGCGCAGGCCCAGCGCGTGCTGGAGCAGACCATGGCCATCCGCGAGATCGCCAAGCAGGGCAAGGACCCGCTGGCCGGGCCGTTGCGCCTCGGCGTGATTTACACCATCGGGCCCTACCTGCTGCCCGCGCTGGTCAAGGAAATGATCCAAACCGTGCCGCAGATGCCGCTGATGCTGCAGGAGAACTACACGGTCAAGCTGATCGAGTTGCTCAAGCAAGGCGAGATCGACTGCGCCATCATGGCCGAACCCTTCGCCGATTCCGGCCTGACCGTGCAGCCGCTGTACGACGAGCCCTTCGTGGTAGCGGTGCCGCGCGGTCACCATCTGGAAAACGCCAGCCATGTTGACCCCGACGAACTGAAGCAGCAGACCATGCTGCTCCTGGGTAGCGGGCACTGCTTCCGTGACCAGGTGCTGGGCGTGTGCCCCGAGTTGTCGCGCTTTTCCCAGGCGGCCGACGGCATCCAGAAGACCTTTGAAGGTTCCTCGCTGGAAACCATCCGGCATATGGTGGCAAGTGGTGTCGGCATCACTGTGCTGCCGCGCACGTCAGTACCGGATCTCAAGTCCGGCAAGAACGACCTGTTGGCTTACGTGCCCTTCACCGACCCGGTGCCCGACCGGCGCGTGGTCCTGGCCTGGCGCAAGAGCTTTACCCGGCTGCCCGCCATGGAAGCGCTGCGCCGCGCCGTGACCGCCTGCGACCTGCCCGGGGTCAGCATGCTGGCTGCCAAGGAACTGGCCAAGGCGGCCTGACCTGCCCCGCTGGCTGCCCGTCCTCGCGCCGGGGATCGGTCATGCCATGCTGCCAGCGCGCAGTCGCTGGCAGCGTCATCGCCCATCTTTGCCCACCTCCGTTTTTTTCCGCCGTCGATTTTTGTAACTTCACTGTGCCTTTGCCGTGTGCCATGCTGGCGTGCGCGGGAAATAGGCATGCTCTATTCCATAGTTAGAAATAATTGAATTTTTTATTCGATAGTTAATCCGTACACTTCCTGTATCGGCGCACTGCGCGCGGTTACCCACAAGGAGTCGTACATGACCGGCACGGATCCCAACCCAGTCAGCCCTGTCGCCGCGGGAGACATCCTGGGCGCGCTGGCGAGCTGTGTGGCCGACTGTCTTGCCAGTTACGCCACGGTGTACTGAAATAACCCGGCGGTTCCCAACTCCCGCCCCAGCCCAACTCCCGATTTACCCCACGAAAAGAGGTCAAGATGAGCAAGGACAAGGACACTCTCACCACCGCCGCCGGCGCCCCGGTTGCCGACAACCAGAACTCGCTGACCGCCGGCCCGCGCGGCCCGATGCTGCTTCAGGACGTGTGGTTCCTGGAAAAGCTCGCCCACTTCGACCGCGAGGTGATTCCCGAGCGGCGCGTGCACGCCAAGGGCTCAGGCGCCCACGGCACCTTTACCGTCACGCATGACATCACGCGCTTCACCAAGGCATCGGTGTTCGGCAGCGTCGGCAAGCAGACGCCGATCTTCATCCGTTTTTCCACGGTGGCGGGCGAGCGCGGCGCGGCCGATGCCGAGCGCGATGTGCGCGGTTTCTCGGTCAAGTTCTACACGGACGAAGGCAACTGGGACGTGGTTGGCAACAACACGCCGGTGTTCTTCGTGCGCGATCCGCTGAAGTTCCCCGATTTCATCCACACGCAGAAACGCAATCCGCGCACCAACCTGCGCGACCCCATCGCGGTGTGGGACTTCTGGTCGCGCCACCCTGAATCGCTGCACCAGGTCACCATCCTGATGAGCGACCGTGGCCTGCCGCAGAACTATCGCCAGATCCATGGCTTTGGCTCGCATACCTTTTCGTTTCTCAACGCAGCCAACGAACGCTTCTGGGTGAAGTTCCACTTCAAGTCGCAGCAGGGCATTGCCAACTGGACCAACGAGGAAGCCGCCAAGGTGGTGGCGGGCGATCGCGAAAGCGCGCAGCGCGACCTGTTCGAGAACATCGAAAAGGGTAACTTCCCGCGCTGGAATGTGCGCGTGYAGGTCATGCCCGAAGCCGATGCGGCCAAGTACCACATCAACCCGTTCGACCTGACCAAGGTGTGGCCACACAAGGACTATCCGCTGATCGACGTCGGCGTGCTGGAGCTTAACCGCAACCCGGACAATTACTTCGCCGAAGTGGAGCAGGTGGCGATGAACCCGTCCAACGTGGTGCCGGGCATCGGCTTCTCGCCCGACAAGATGCTGCAGGGCCGGCTGTTCTCATATGGCGACACGCAGCGCTATCGCCTGGGCGTGAACCACAACCAGATTCCGGTGAACGCGCCCAAGTGCCCGTTCCACAATACGTTCCACCGCGACGGCGCGATGCGCGTGGACGGCAACCAGGGCGGCAAGCTCAACTACGAGCCCAACCGCGAGGGCGCCTACGCCGCCAGCGAGCGCGCCGCCGAGCCGCCGCTAGCCGTGGATGGCGCGGCGGACCGTTGGGACCACCGTGTGGACACCGACTATTACAGCCAGCCGGGCGCGCTGTTCCGCCTGTTCAATGAGGGCCAGCGCCAGCAGCTGTTCTCGAACATCGCGGCAGCCATGCAAGGGGTGCCGGAAGAGATCGTGCGGGTGCAACTGGAGCACTTCACCAAGGCCGATCCGGCCTACGGCGAAGGCGTCAGGCGCGCCCTCAACCTGAAGTAAGGCAGCAAGGGCATCGGGTGGTCCCGCGCCAGCGGCGCCACCCGATGCACCAGGCAAGGAGAAGCATCATGGCTATGTTCAGCATGTTCATCGGTGAGTTGCAGCAAATGCGGCAAGTGCGGCAAGTGCAGCAAGACGCTGGCGACGGCTCCCGCGGCGGCGACGCGGCGCGCCTGCAGCGCAAGCTGTGGCGCACGGAAATCGGGCTGGCGGTGATCGCCCTGGGTGCTGTCCCGATGTTCCTGGACGCGGCCACGAGTTTGTCCGGATTTACCCGGTGATGCCATAATGTGCGGGTTGTGCCGCGTCGCCAGGCGCGGCAGTCACTGTGGCCACCCCCAGACTGGAGCGTACCTATCATGGCAAAGAAGAATGAGATGAGCGTGAATATCGGCATTTCCGACAAAGAGCGCAAGAAGATCGCGGAAGGCCTGTCCAAGTTGCTGGCGGATACCTACACGCTTTATCTCAAGACCCATAACTTTCACTGGAACGTGACGGGTCCGATGTTCAACACGCTGCACCTGATGTTCGAGACGCAGTACACCGAACTGGCGTTGGCCGTCGACTCCATCGCGGAGCGTATCCGCGCGCTGGGCTACCCGGCACCGGGCACCTACAAGGAATACGCCCGCCTGTCGTCGATCCCCGAGGAAGAGGGCGTGCCCGAAGCCACCGAGATGATCCGCAAGCTGGTCGAAGGCCAGGAGGCCGTGGTGCGCACCGCGCGCTCGCTGTTCCCGGTGATCGATGCGGCAGGCGACGAACCCTCGGCCGACCTGCTGACCCAGCGCATGCAGACGCACGAAAAGACCGCGTGGATGCTGCGCTCGATGCTGGCCTGATGGCCTGAATCGACGCCGCCGGCGGCACGATGTGCTGCCGGCCATGCGCGCCGCGCCCTGGCCGGGACGCGGCGCGTTTTTCGTTTATTGTCCTTGCCTTGCCCCGTACCGAGGTACGCGGGCCACTACCATGTTTGAACGCTTAGCCCTGTACGCGCGCCTGGTGCGCATCGACAAGCCCATCGGCACGCTGCTGCTGCTGTGGCCCACGCTGTGGGCATTGTGGATGGCCACGGGCGGGCCGCCGGCGTGGCACTTGTTTTGGATCTTCTTTGTCGGTACCTTCCTGATGCGATCGGCCGGTTGCGCGATGAACGACTGGGCCGACCGCGACTTCGACAAGCATGTGAAGCGGACCAAGGAACGGCCGTTGACTGCCGGCAAGATCGCGGCTTGGGAAGCGGTGATGGTGGCGGTGGTGCTGGCGCTCGCGGCCTTCGCGTTGATCACGCCGCTCAATGCGCTGACCAAGTGGCTGGCGGTGGTGGCCGCGGTGCTGGCCGGCACCTATCCGTTCTTCAAGCGCTTCTTTGCCATCCCGCAGGCCTACCTCGGCATTGCCTTCGGCTTCGGCATCCCGATGACGTTCGCCGCGGTCCAGGACCATGTGCCCGCCGTGGCATGGGTGATGCTGCTGGCCAATGTGTTCTGGGCGGTGGCCTACGACACCGCTTATGCCATGGTGGACCGGGATGACGATCTGCTACTGGGCATGAAGACTTCGGCCATCACGTTCGRGCGCTTCGATGTGGCCGCCATCATGATTTGCTATGCGGTGTTTCTTGGGCTGATGGCTTGGGCTGGCGCGCAGTTCGGACTGGGCTGGCCATACTGGCTTGGGCTGGCAGCCGCGGCGGGATGCGCGCTGTATCACTACACGCTGATTCGCGATCGCGATCGCATGCGCTGCTTCGCCGCGTTCCGGCACAACAACTGGCTGGGAGCTTGTGTGTTTGCCGGAACGGCGGTGGCATACGCGCTGCGTTGAGGGGAGTGGGCGGGCGCTCCCTATGCCGTCGTGCCTGAAAAAACGTCAGTCCTTCCCGAACTCCGCCCCCATCTCCGTAGCCCGCGCCGCGGCGGCATGCATCGCTTTGACGAAAGCCTCGCCGATGCCGGCGGTTTGCATCGCGGTGAGCGCCGCATATGTCGTACCGCCCTTGGACGTCACGCGCTCGCGCAACAGGCTGACAGGCTCCTCGGACTGCGCCGCCAGCACCGCCGCGCCGCGGAAGGTTTCCACCGCCAGCGCGCGTCCCTGGCTGGCGGTGAGGCCGAGTTCCGAGGCGGCTTTTTCCATCGCTTCGATGAAATAAAAGACATAGGCCGGGCCGCTGCCGGAGATGGCGGTGACCGCGTCGATCTGCGCGTCGCCTTCCACCCACTCGCATTTACCCACGGCTTCAGCCAGCGCGCCGGCAATCTCGCGGTCCCGCTGCGCCAGGCCSGGCRCGGCGGCCAGGCCGGTCATGCCCATGCCGGCCAGCGCCGGCGTGTTCGGCATGGCSCGCACCAGGCGGGTGCGGCCGCCAAACCAGCGCTGCATATCGGCCAGGCGGATGCCAGCCGCCACGCTGACGATCAGGTTGTCGCCCAGGTACGGCAGCAAAGATGCCGCCGCGTCGCGGAACTGCTGCGGCTTGACCGCCAGCACGAGCACATCGCTGGCGCCGAAGGCCGCATCCGGCGCGCCTGCGGCATGCACCCCCAGGTCGCGCCGCAGGCGCGCCTGGGCTTCCTCGAAAGGATCGACCACGCGGATCGAAGTGGCCGGCACGCCCCGGGCGATCAGGCCGCCGATCAGGGC
>NZ_JBFTLX010000254.1:0-10196 GCF_056396665.1 Cupriavidus sp. 05T313
CGCGTTGGCTTCCGCCACCGCTACCGCCGTCATATTGACGATGCGGCGCGTGGTGGCTTGCGGGTTGAGGATGTGCACCGGCTTGGCCGCGCCCAGCAGGATCGGACCAATGGTGACACCCTGTCCGCCCGTGATCTTGAGCAGGTTGAAGGCGATATTGGCCGCGTCCAGCGTCGGCATCACCAGCAGGTTGGCGCTGCCAGCCAGCTTGGTGCCAGGCAGGAAGTGGCGGCGTACATCCTCGACCAGGGCGGCGTCGCCCTGCATCTCGCCTTCCACTTCCAGGTGCGGCGCCTCGCGGGCCAGGATCTCCTGGGCCGCGCGCATCTTCCGGGCCGACGGCCGGTTCGACGAGCCGAACATCGAGTGCGACATCAGCGCCACCTTCGGATGCTGGCCGAAACGCGCGATTTCCTCGGCAGCCAGCTGCGTGATGGCGGCCAGTTCCTCGGCGGTGGGGTCGTCATTGACGAAGGTGTCGGTGATGAACAGCGTGTACTTCTCAAGCATCAGCGCGTTCATCGCGGCGAACACCTTGGCGCCCGGCGCCAGGCCGATCACGTCCCGCACGTGCTCCAGGTGGGCTTCGAAGCGGCCCACGGTGCCGCACAGCAGCGCGTCGGCGTCACCCATATGCATCAGCATGGTGCCGATCAGCGTATTGGAGCGGCGCAGCGCCACCTTGGCCATGTCGGGCGTCACGCCGTCGCGGCCGCGCAGCGCGTGRTAGGCCTCGTGGTAGGCGCGGTAGCGCGGATCGTCTTCCGGGTTGATCAGCTCGAAGTCCRCGCCGGCCTTCAGGCGCAAGCCCGCTTTCTCGATGCGCATCTGGATCACGTGCGGGCGGCCGATCAGGATCGGGCGCGCCAGGCCTTCGTCCACCACGGTCTGCACCGCGCGCAGCACGCGCTCTTCCTCGCCCTCGGCGTAGACCACGCGCTTGGGCGCGGCCTTGGCGGCCGTGAACACCGGCTTCATGATCAGGCCGGTATGGTAGACGTACTGGGTGAGCTGCTGGCGGTAGGCCTCCAGGTCCTTGATGGGACGCGTGGCCACGCCGGATTCTTCAGCGGCCTTGGCCACCGCCGGCGCGATCTTCTCGATCAGGCGCTGGTCGAACGGCGTCGGGATAATGTAGTCGGGGCCAAACTTCAGTTCCTGGCCGCCATAGGCGGCGGCAACGGCGTCGTTCAGCTCGGCTTCGGCCAGCTCGGCAATGGCCTTGACGCAGGCCAGCTTCATTTCCTCCGTGATCTTGGTGGCGCCGCAATCGAGCGCGCCGCGGAAGATGTACGGGAAGCACAGCACGTTGTTGACCTGGTTCGGATAGTCCGAACGGCCGGTGGCGATGATGCAGTCCGGGCGGGCGGCCTTGGCCACTTCCGGGCGGATTTCCGGTTCCGGGTTGGCCAGCGCCAGGATGATCGGCTTGTCGGCCATGGTCTTGACCATCTCGGCGGTCAGCACGCCGGCAGCCGAGCAACCCAGGAACACGTCGGCGCCGTCGACCACGTCGGCCAGGGTGCGGGCCGAGGTTTCCTGTGCGTAGCGGGCCTTGTTGGGCTCCATGTTGGCGTCGCGGCCGACATAGATCACGCCCTTGGAATCCACCACGGAGACATTGGTGCGGGTCACGCCCAGGCTCACCATGGTGTCCAGGCAGGCGATGGCCGCCGCGCCGGCGCCCGATACCGCCAGCCTGACCTTGGCGATATCCTTGCCCACCACCTTCAGGCCATTGAGCAGTGCCGCCGCCGAGATGATGGCGGTACCGTGCTGGTCGTCGTGGAAGACGGGAATATTCATGCGCTCGCGCAGCTTCTTCTCGATGTAGAAGCACTCGGGCGCCTTGATGTCCTCGAGGTTGACGCCGCCCAGGGTCGGCTCCAGCGCCGCCACGATCTCGACGATCTTGTCCGGGTCGCGCGCATCGAGTTCGATGTCGAACACGTCGATGCCGGCGAATTTCTTGAACAGGCAGCCCTTGCCTTCCATCACCGGCTTGCCGGCSAGGGGACCGATATCGCCCATGCCAAGCACGGCGGTACCGTTGGTGATCACCGCCACCAGGTTGCCGCGCGAGGTGTACTCGGCGGCCATCGCCGGATCCTTGGCGATTTCCTCGCAGGCGTAAGCCACGCCGGGCGAGTAGGCCAGGGACAGGTCGCGCTGGTTGGACAGTGCCTTGGTCGCGGTTACCTGGATCTTGCCCTTGGTCGGGCTGCGGTGGTATTCCAGCGCGGCCAGGCGCAATTGCGCTTCAGGACTATTGGGGGCATGTTGCGGTGCATCACCGCCGGTCTTGCTGGTCATTATGCTCGTCCAGGAAGTGGCCCAGCCAGTGCCCGCCGGGGCCACGCAGGTCGTATCCGGCGTGCTTGCCGGAATCTTCCATTGCAGCTTTCAAAAACGGGCGCCGGCGGCTCGGGCCGAAAAATCGAGCCGTCATTCTAGCTCACGCAAGCCCGGCGCGAAGCCCCTCCCAGAGGTGCATCCRGRGTTTTARGGCCTTTCGCCGGGCAATTCAGTTTTTACCCGCGCGCGGGCAATGCCCAGCCTCCTCCATTTGCCTCATGTCTACTTGTCATTCGGATCCAGCGGCAATGTCACCCGCCGGGAGCGGCCGCTCTCGCCCGGAAACTGCACGAAGGCGCTGCGGATCAGGTACGGCATCGCCGTCTGCAGGGACGCGTTCTCGTCGCGGTGTTGCGCGGTAACCTGGTACACACGGCGCCCCGTAGCCGCATCCTTGAAGAACACGCGCAGCGTGGACTGCGTCACCGGCACATCGCGCACGACGGTTTGCGGCGGCCAGTAGCCCGGACCGCCCCAGCCCCAGGGTCCCCAAGGGCGGTAGTAAGGCCCCCAGTACGGGCCGCCATACCAGGGATCAGGGTACACGGTCTCCTGCACCCGCATCAGCCCCGAGTTGCTGTCGTATTCCATATTGACGAGGTAGTGCGCCTGCGGGCGCGCCACCTGTTCGAAGCCGACCCCCGTCAACGCCTGCGCCAGCCATTGCTCGTAGGTCTGGTCCTCGAACCGGCCCTCCTTGCCTGCCCCGTGATCAAAGGCATAGGTGCGCGGCGGATCGTTCTGCCAGTTGCCCTGGCTGAAGGCCGTCACCTCCGTGGTGACGGTGCTGGCGCAGCCGGACAGCAGCGCCACGCCAAGCAGGGCCATGCCCGCCACCAGCCTGCTGCCGCGCAAGCCCCTGCCGGCCAGCCGGCTCCATTCCCTGCAAAACCATAGTCCGGTCATGATGCCCCCACACCGATTGTTGTTAGCCACGTGATTCAGACCGTGCCGGGCGGGCGAAATTCCGCGGCGCCGCGGCGCATCCGAGCCGTCGTCCCGCCGCTTGGCTACAATGGGTTTTTCAGTGCCTGGGCGCGCGGCCCGGCAGGGGCTGCGCCCCTCCCTCCCCCCGTGCCCATGGCGACCAAGCCGCCCAAAGTGGCCCACAGAGGACAGGATTCTTCCATGCTGCGCACCGACACGCCCGTTACCGTCCACCGCAAAGACTATACTCCGCCGGCCTTCGCATTTGAGCRCGTCGACCTTGTGCTTGAACTCGATCCCGCCCGCACGGTGGTCACCAATACCTTGCGTTTCACCCGCCAGGGACCGGGCCCGCTGGTGCTGGCCGGCGAGGAACTGGAACTGGTCGGCGTCAGCCTCGACGGCAAGCCGCTGGATGGCGCGCGCCAGGAAGCGGACAGCCTGACCCTGCCCGAACTTCCCGCGCAAGGCACGCTGGAAATCGTCACCGCCTGCCAGCCGGCCGCCAATACGTCGCTGTCCGGGCTCTATGTGTCCAACGGCAACTTCTTCACCCAGTGCGAAGCCGAGGGCTTCCGCAAGATCACCTATTACCTGGATCGCCCCGACGTGATGTCGACCTTCCGGGTCACGCTGCGCGCGCAACGCGCGGCCTACCCCGTGCTGCTGTCCAACGGCAACCTGATCGGCGAGCGCGAGCTGCCGGRCGGGCGCCACGAAGCCGTCTGGGAAGACCCGTTCAAGAAACCCGCCTACCTGTTCGCGCTGGTGGCCGGCAAACTGGAGTGCATCGAGGAACGCATCGCCTCCGCCTCSGGCAAGGAAAAGCTGCTGCAGGTCTGGGTGGAGCCGCAGGACCTGCCCAAGACGCGGCACGCCATGGATTCGCTGATCCACTCGATCCGCTGGGACGAGCGGCGCTTCGGCCTGGAGCTGGATCTCGACCGCTTCATGATCGTCGCGGTGGGCGACTTCAACATGGGCGCGATGGAGAACAAGGGCCTCAACATCTTCAACACCAAGTACGTGCTGGCCAACGCCCAGACCGCCACCGACACCGACTTCGGCAATATCGAATCGGTGGTCGGGCACGAGTATTTCCACAACTGGACCGGCAACCGCGTGACCTGCCGCGACTGGTTCCAGCTCTCGCTCAAGGAAGGCCTGACGGTATTCCGCGACCAGGAATTCTCGGCCGACATGATGGGCTCCGAATCCGGCCGCGCGGTCAAGCGCATCGAGGACGTGCGCATGCTGCGCCAGGTGCAGTTCCCCGAGGACGCCGGCCCCATGGCGCATCCGGTGCGTCCCGACAGTTACGAGGAAATCAACAACTTCTACACCGTGACGGTGTATGAAAAAGGCGCCGAAGTCGTGCGCATGTACCAGACCCTGCTGGGCCGCGATGGTTTCCGCAAGGGCATGGACCTGTACTTCCGGCGCCATGACGGACAGGCCGTGACCTGCGACGATTTCCGTGCGGCCATGGCCGACGCCAACGGGCGCGACCTGACCCAGTTCGGCCGCTGGTACAGCCAGGCCGGCACACCGGTGGTTACCGTGCGCACCGCCTGGGATGGCGCCAACGGCAGCCTGACGCTGACGCTGTCGCAAAGCTGCCCCAAGGTGGGCATCGAAACGCATCCCGGCACGCCGGACAAACTGCCTTTCCACATCCCCTTTGCGCTGGGCCTGATCGACGCCGACGGGAAAGACCTGCCGCTGCAACTCGAAGGCGAAAGCCAGCCCGGCGCCACCACGCGCGTGCTGGACTTCACCGAAGCCGAGCAAAGCTTCCGCTTTGTCAACCTGCCGCGCGGCGCCGAGCCCCCGCTGGCGTCGCTGCTGCGCGACTTCTCCGCGCCGGTCATCGTCGATGCCGACTACAGCGAGGCACTGCTCACCTTCCTGCTGGCCCACGACAGCGACCCGTTCAACCGCTGGGAAGCGGGCCAGCGCCTGACCACGCGCGCCCTGTTGCAACTGGTGGCGCAGTCCCAGGCCGGCCACGAGCTCAACCTCGACCCGGCACTGGTGGCGGCACTGCGCACCGTGCTCAACGATGCGCAACTCAGCCCCGCCTTCCGCGAACAGACGCTGACGCTGCCGGCCGAGGCCTACCTCGCCGAGCGCATGGGCGTGGCCGATCCGGCCGCCATCCACCGCGCGCGCCAGTTCATGCGCGAAGCGCTGGCGCGTGCGCTGAAGGCCGACTGGCTGGCCGCCTTCGAAGCCAATGCCACGCCCGGCGCCTACAGCCCGGACGCCGTGTCCGCGGGCAAGCGCGCACTGCGCAACCTGGCACTGGGCTACCTGGCCGACAGCGGCGACGCCGCCATGCAGGCGCTGGCCGAGGCGCAGTACCAGGCCGCCGACAATATGACGGACCGCTTCGCCGCGCTGAGCGCGATGGTGAACACCTTCGCGCCGGGGCGCGAAGCCGCGCTGGCGGATTTCTACCAGCGCTTCGAGCAGGACGCGCTGGTGATCGACAAATGGTTCTCGCTGCAAGGCATGCAGCGCGGCACCGTCGGGCCGCAGGCCGCCGGCCACGCAGGCAAGCGCACCATCGAGACCGTGCGCGCGCTGATGCAGCACCCGGCCTTCAACCTGCGCAACCCCAACCGCGCGCGCTCGCTGATCTTCAGCTTCTGCGCGGCCAACCCGGCGCAGTTCCATGCCGAGGACGGCTCGGGCTATGCCTTCTGGGCCGAGCAGGTGCTGGCGCTGGACGCCATCAACCCGCAGGTGGCCTCGCGCCTGGCGCGGGTCATGGACCGCTGGCAGAAATATGCCCTGCCGCTGCGCGACCGCATGCGCGCGGCGCTGGAGCAGGTGGCCGCGGCCAGCGACCTGTCGCGCGACGTCCGCGAGATCGTCAGCAAGGCGCTGGCGGCGTAACGCAGCACAGCGGTTGGTGGCGGATGGCGGGCCCCCGCCCGCCCGCCACCGGCAGGCCGCGGGCCCGCCCCAGTGGCCGGCCGGGCTGGCGCCCATGTAGAATTGCCGYCATTCAAGGAGAATCCCCATGAGTCGCATCAGCCTCACCCGCTACCTGGTCGAGGAGCAGCGCAAGCACAACACGATCGAGCCCGAACTGCGGCTGCTGATCGAAGTGGTGGCGCGCGCCTGCAAGGCCATTTCGAATTCCGTCAGCAAGGGCGCCCTCGCCGGCATCCTCGGCTCCGCCGGCACCGGCAACGTGCAAGGCGAAACCCAGCAAAAGCTGGACGTGATCGCCAACGAAGTCCTGCTCGACGCCAATGAATGGGGCGGCCACCTCGCCGCCATGGCCTCGGAGGAAATGGACAGCTTCTACGAGATCCCGAACCGCTATCCCAAGGGCGAATACCTGCTGCTGTTCGATCCGCTCGACGGCTCGTCCAACATCGACGTGAACGTGTCGATCGGCACCATCTTCTCGGTACTGCACATGCCCAAGCCGGGCCAGACCGTAACCGAGACCGACTTCATGCAGGCCGGCAGCCGCCAGGTCGCCGCCGGCTACGCCGTGTACGGCCCGCAGACCACGCTGGTGCTGACCGTCGGCAACGGCGTGCACATGTTCACGCTGGACCGCGAAGCCGGCAGCTTCGTGCTGACGCAATCCGACGTGATGATCCCGGAAGACACCAAGGAATTCGCGATCAACATGTCCAACATGCGCCACTGGGCCCCGCCCGTGCGCCGCTATATCGACGAATGCCTGGCCGGCGACGAAGGCCCGCGCGGCAAGAACTTCAACATGCGCTGGATCGCCTCGATGGTGGCCGACGTACACCGCATCCTCACGCGCGGCGGCATCTTCATGTACCCGTGGGACAAGCGCGAACCGGAAAAACCCGGCAAGCTGCGCCTGATGTACGAAGCCAACCCCATGGCGATGCTGGTCGAGCAAGCCGGCGGCGCGGCCACCAACGGTGTTGAGCGCATCCTGGACATCCAGCCGGAGAAACTGCACCAGCGCGTGTCGGTGATCCTTGGGTCAAAGAACGAGGTGGAACGCGTCACGCGCTATCACCAGGAAGAGAAGACGGCGGGCTGATTGCCGCCAGCGAGCAGCACGCGTTGAAAGGAACGGGGCCAGTCGCTGGTCCCGTTTTTTTTATGCTTTGTCCCTGTCCCGCACGCCAACAGACAACGCACCCGCATGTGGCCGACATCGTCGCAGACGGTTGGTGCGGTCGGTCGCTGCATCGCGAATAACCTCCGCTGCATCCACCGCGGTGATCGTGCTGGCCTGAGCCAAGAACGCCATCC
Source organism: Cupriavidus sp. 05T313 (assembly GCF_056396665.1). Lineage (NCBI taxonomy): Bacteria > Pseudomonadati > Pseudomonadota > Betaproteobacteria > Burkholderiales > Burkholderiaceae > Cupriavidus > Cupriavidus sp. 05T313. The sequence goes on from NZ_JBFTLX010000254.1 coordinate 7,543, forward strand.
GAATGGCCGCGGCGCCACCCTGAGGCGGCAACCGCAGTTCGCTCCGAGGATTTTTTTGGCGCAGGGGTTCACAGGAAAAATAAACGCTGCTATTATTGCGGGCTCGTTCGGGTTGTCTTACGAACGATGTGGCCGAAGTAGCTCAGTCGGTAGAGCAGCTCATTCGTAATGAGAAGGTCGGGGGTTCGATTCCTCTCTTCGGCACCAACAGATTCAAGCACCTAGCCCAGCCATCGCGGTTGGGCTTTGTTGTTTCTGGGCTTCATGTAGCCAGTGGTACGGTCTTGGCCGCCATGCAACGATATCGTCCGGCACCTTGCGTTTCGGGATTGCCTTCGCCAGAACGCCGACGTCGCTCGGGCCTACGATCAGGAGAAGGCACGATGCCAGCGGCTGCACCCCAATGACTCGCACGCCTACGGCGATTGCAAGGATCGCCTGGATCAGAGAGGTTGAAACACGGGTGCTCGCGGCGCTGAAGAATCAGTAAAACCGAAGCGCTCACGCCGGCGCGACCAACATACGTACAGGCGCGGCGCCGGGAAGCCAGTGGGCTCGCCCGCGCCCGCCGCTCAGCCCGCCACCAACGCGAGGACCGGCGGCAAGTCGCCAAAGCGGGCTGCGGCTATTGTGGCTTCCTTGCCCGTATCGCGGTGCCCGTAACCCCACCCGGCGAACACCGACGGTATGCCGAGCGCCCTGGCGGCCAGCACATCCACGCGATTGTCGCCAATCATCACAGCACGCTGCTGAAGCAGGCCGGCACGCGCCAGGGCATGTTGAAGGTGCACCGGGCTCGGCTTGCAGCATGGGACTGTATCGGCGCCGCAGACTACGTCGAAGAATGAGAGAACGCCGAGTTCCTCAAGAATGTGGATAGCTGCGGCCTCGATCTTGTTGGTGCATACCACCAGGCGCCACCCCTCTCCAGTCAGTTCAGCCAGTACCTTCCTTACCTCCGGATATAGCCGTGTCTCCGCTACGGGTGCATCCAAATAGCCCTGGATGAACGACGAGGATTCGTCATCCCCGATCTCGGCGCCGCGCAGTTGAAACGCACGCGACGCAAAGACCCTGAGCCCGTCTCCGAGCAGCGTGGTCGCCTCGGCGACTGTCAAAGGCTGGAGGCGTCTTGCCTGCAGGAGCAGATTGATCTGCGCCGCAATATCCGCGGCGGCATCGATGATCGTCCCATCCAGGTCGAAGATCGCAACCCGCGCAGGCAGCTCGTGACGATAGCAGGCAGGCGATTCGGTCATGTGATTCCATTTCCACTCAGATTCCAGCTCCGGCGCGCTCTCGGAACGCCCGGTCTGCCTGGCGAGCCAATTGCACTATCAGGCAAAACATACACGTCGAAGAAAGATTGCGACCAGGCAAATCGATTGAAATTACCTTTGAAAATATTCATTTAATTTCAATCCCGATACTTGTTGCCACATCCTGGCCCATCCGGCGCGCGGAACGCTCCTGCCGGCCGCGACGTTGACAACCGCTTGCCCTCCAATCCCCTCCATAGGCTTAGAGCGTTCGACGGATTGAATCGACCGCGCCGGAGCACCAGACTGGTATCACGATAAGTACAACCACGGACCGCCCGACCGGGTGGCCGCGAAATATGACGAACCGGCCGGCAAGCACGCGGCACGAGTTCGCGTTTGCCACGCAACCGGGGGAACACCATGCATACCGCTGCCACCTAGGGCTACCGGCGCCATGCCGGACTCGCGCAGGATGGCTGGACCCACGCGTCGACTGATGCGCGCCCAGCCCGCCCACAGCCACGAAAAACAAGAAAGGAAGCGGCCATGGATGCCTATCCAGTCCCTGGCGCGGCGGGATATCGCCTTTTTCCGCGCGGACTGCTCATGGTGTTTGCCTTGTGCGCATCAATGTGGAACGTACCCGTGCGCGCGGACGATGCCACGCCGCCGGAGGCCCCGGCGCCCGCCTTCAGCCCGCAGGTCTGGCTGAACGCAGGGTTTCTCTCGTATCACTTCAATCACACGGCGCACTACAACGCGTACAACTGGGGAGTCGGCGCCGATTTCCGCGTGAGCGAGGATTTCACCTTATCCGCCGGCGAGTACCGCAACAGCATGCGCGAGCACTCTACTTACGCGAGTCTCTCCTGGCAGCCCTTGCACCTGGGCCCGCTCCGGATCGGCGCGATGGCCGGCGCGGTGCGCGGGTACCCGGACATCAATCATGGCGGCTGGTCCCCGATGGCCGCGCCGGTCATCAGCATCGAATACGGACGCCTGGGTGCGAACCTGATCTATGTCCCAACCATGCGGGGCAAGGTGGACGGCTGCATTTCGCTGCAGATCAAGATTCGGGTCTGGTAGCACTGTGGAGCCGAAGCCGCAAAAAAGAAGCGCCGCATACAAAAGCATGCAGCGCTATGGAAAGAGGGCCAAGGGGTCGGGCCCTCATCGGGGATACCACCCCGGGGAGGAGCGGTATGTGGCTACTTTAGCGAGTAGCCATGCCCCGACATGCCAGCCCTTTCCTAATCTACAAGGAGAAATTTCTGCAAAATGAGCCGGGAGACTTGCGCGCAACCTGACCAAGTGGTCATGCCCCTGGCGCGGCCAACCGGCTGCCAGCTGCCGGCGGAGCGCAAAACGCCGCCAGGCAGCGGGTTTCAGACC
>NZ_JBFTLX010000255.1:0-10175 GCF_056396665.1 Cupriavidus sp. 05T313
CCCCGCGCGCGCCCGGCCAGCGGGCCAATTCCTGCAGGGTAAGGCCATCCACCTCCTTGTTGGTGACGTAAATATCAACACCCTCTGTCTGGATATTGAGCAACTCCGCGTCTTCGACTTCCCTGCCGCTTGGACCGAGGCGCTCGATCATCTGGTGGCGCTTCCCGCCAATCGCAACAACGTCGCCCGGCTCCAGCCTGGTGCCAAGGTCCACCACCATGATCTTGCCGCCACGACGAATGCGTTCAACGAAGGCTCTGACGCCTTCTTGCGTGCCGGATTCCAGTTCGCCGACGGACTTGCCGATATAAGGGCTGTTTGGTGCCAGTGAGTAGGCGCGCAGTTCGAATTCGTGCCACTCCGTGCCGGCCGCGCCCGGCTCTCCCGCACCGAGTTCCTTCTCGTAATCCTTGCAAGCGGCCACCAGGTCGATACCCAGCAGCTTCGGGCCGATCTGTGCCAGGATGATTGCCGAACCCACGGTGCCGAAGATATACGTCACCGCGTACGCGATTGGCATGCCGTCAAGCATTTGTTTCGCCTCATCCGGTGGTAAGCCGAGCCGGTTGATCGCGTCGGTGGCCAATCCCATGGAGGCGGAGATCGTTTGCGATCCCGCTAGGAGCCCGGCAGCCGAACCCAGGTCATACCCGGCCATCATTGCTGCTCCGACTGACGATGCCAGGCACAGCACACACATGATCAAGGCAAAGATGGCTTGTGGCACGCCGTCCTTGGCGATGCCGCGTACGAACTGCGGACCCACGCCATAGCCCACCGCGAACAAGAACATGAGAAAGAAGACAGACTTCACATTGGCGGAGATTTTCACGCCCAGGATCCCGATGACGATCGCCACGAGCAGCGTCGACGTTACAGYGCCCAGGCTGAATCCCTTGTAGCTTTTTCCGCCAATCCAGTATCCGATTCCCAGCGCGAGAAATATCGCGATTTCCGGATACGCTTTGAGTGTTGTAACGAACCAAGACATAGYCACCTCCATGAGCTATGGGTAGGTCAAAACGGGCGCATCCGCTCCCGCAGTAGTCCATCGCAATGATTCCTGATGAATCCCGATGGCAAACGCAGGAAACGGATCATCCTGTTTTTCGCCTGAGAGCTTCCAAGGCTTCGGGCTTGAGCAACTCAAGGCCACGCGCCGCGTTGTATCCGTGAATCTTCTTGACATCCAGCTTGCGCATGAAGGCAATGGTTTCCGGCGTGATAACCATGTCGCTGCGCGTATTGTTGATATTGATCTGCACCAGCGATGGTGGCAGGAAATCCGGAAGATGCGACTCACCTTCGTCCTCGATGATCCAGGCCTCTCTATTGTCCCGGTAGCTATTGGAAAGCAGAGCGCTGCTGATGCGCTGCACAATGCGCGCCAGGCCAACCCAGTCCCCGTTTGCCAGGCGCGCCTGCACCAGTGCAATCAAGTGCGGTCCGGGGTATGCGTTCAACTCTTCGATTGGATGTAACTCCTCCAACACAGCAATGGCTTGCTGGCGCAATTCGTCCCCGTTTTGTGCCGGCCGGGCGGCCAAGGCTCGCGCGATACGGTTGAGGGTGCTCCAGCGGTCGATACGTGCGTCCCAGGCGGAGAAGAACTGGTTGAGTCCAAACTTCGGAACCATTGCTTCAGTTGCTTCAGTTGCAGTCATGTCTCGCCTCCATCGTGCGAACGGCACAACATCGGGGCAGATCGCATCCCGCACGACGCCATGCCCTGTTTGGGGTATGTTCGCGTGCGCGATACCGGTTTGGCGCGTAGCGCGGCCTGCAACGAATGGCAACCTCAGTTCGTCAGTGGCGAGGAATGCTCAGCGCGATAGTGCAAGTCAAATATAGTGCGCAATTTGACGATCGGGAGAAAATTCCGGTCGTGGCTGGCGGTTCACTATCCGCTCACTATCCGAGATTCAGCAGCGGCATGGCGTGTCTGCCGAGTGTCAGATGAGGGGGTATGTGTTTCGTCAGACGGGAGACGGGGGTGACGGATCGGGTCTCGCAGCCGTGCTGGTCGGGCTCGCTGCCGCCATGGCGGGAGCCCGCCAACTCGCTGGAAAGCGATAGCAAGACAGCTGGAATGCGCGCCCCTCTTTCACGGCGTGGCGCTTCAATGGCGAGGCGCGCTTGCTGATTGATCCTCAAGCGCAGCGGCGCCGCCCGCTAATAGGGTGCATGGGACGGCGCTCCAGGACACATGCAATGGCACGAAGCCCGGAAGTCTCGCCGTCCGCGCCTGACAATCAGTACGTCTGCCTCAACTCCTGTTCAGGCGGCGCTGAATTTCCAGGGGTTTCAGCTTCGAGATATTCTCATCGAGTTCTTCGAATACCGCCTTCTGGGCCGCTTTGCCCAAGTGCTCGCGCAGCTTGCCGAGAAACTTCGGCGCCGCGGCCAGGCGAAGCTTGTCGTAGCGATGCTCCTGGCCGGCCTGCTCGAGAAATTGCCCCAACATCCTCGCGAACGCATCGTGCTCCCGCTCGATGGGGTCGGTGCGGGGTGGCACGGAATGACCCGGCTCGCCCTTGCCAGCGTAGCGTCCCTGGGCATCCTGGCGCAACTCGCCGTCCCTGGCGCGGCCCAGCGGGTTGATAAAATCCTGAATCTCATGGAAGTCGTTGCCTGTTCCATGGGCCTGGAAAATCCGGGCGCGACTGCTATCGGCGGTAATAGTCCAGATGGTCGTCATCGCCAGTTCCTCCTGTCAGGCCAGGTTCATGGTTCAAGGATAGGTCCTGCGGCGGCTGCCGTGGAGGTGCAAAGCTTCTCCGTCAAGCGGAAGCTCATGTGGGAACGGAGCCGGTCGCACCCTGCATCCGATACTGCAGGACGAGCCGTGTGCACGGCGCGTGACTTTGCATTGATGGGGATGACCTGTCTGCCGACAGGTCAGGAGAATACGACGCCATTTCTCGCCCTATCGCGCAGTGCCGGCTTCCTTTGGCGAACCTATTCCGGGTCATCTATACTTTTTTTGATAAGTACCACCATAGCGTCACATTTCGCGCCAAGCCGGCGCGCTTCAGTGCCCGGGGGGTAGGTCGCCGGCAGTGCGCTTCGATGAGACGCCCGCCGGTGCCATTCGGGGGTGCGCATGCCTTGGCCATCTTCACCTTTGCCCATCTTGCACCTTGGCCCCATTGTGCTGGCGCGAGGTGCAGCTTTGCCGTCCCATGTCCTGCCCGCACGGGCGCACGCGTATCGCCAGAAGCGGCCGGCAGCCTGTACCGGCAAGGACGCTCGCATGCGAGGATCGCAAGACCCCACATTGGCGGTTGGCGGAGATCACTTTAAACATACCGGTGTCCGGGATATTGCGGAAAGCGCTGATCGATCGGGTTTTCGTGATATCGCGAGAGAATCAGATATCTTCAGAAACGTTACCCGGCAACCATAAGGGAGACCGGGATGACGCGCATCATCATTACTCACATTTCCGGTTCGAAGGCACATCAGATCGAACAGTTTGAAGTTGACCGGTTCGATCAAATAATCCTGGGGCGGGACCCGGCGGCTACTGTCGTTTTCGACCCGCAGCGCGACGATCTGGTGAGCCGCCAGCATGCCGCAATTCAAATCGGGAAAGACGAACCCCCTCGCTATACGCTGGTCGATCTGGGCAGTAGCAACGGTACATTCCATAACGGCCGCGCGGTCAAGGATGAGACGTTGCTGGCGCCGGGCGATAGCATCGAACTGGGCGAGGGCGGACCGCGTCTGACGTTCGACCTTGAGCCGCGGCCCGTTGTTGCACCCGCTCCGACACGCGTGAACGCAAAGGCTGTAGCTGAAACGCGGGTGAGCCGGCCTTCGGTGCCTCCTCTCGGCGTCTCCGCTCAAGCCACGGACGATCGCGTGGGTAAAGAGACAGTGATACGGATGCTGGATCAGCAGAAGCGCTCGGCCGGGCGCAAGCTGCTCATCGGCGCTGGTGTGGTGGTGGTGCTGGGCGCCATCGTTGTCGGCGCATTTTCGCACTTCGGTATCCTGTTCGGGAAAAGTCCCGAGGCAATCGTCGCAGATTTCGGTGCGGCAACGGTGGTCGTGGAGGCCCGCTGGCATATCGTGGACAAGACCACGGGCCGCCCCGTTTACCAGCGCATCTGTATCGTCGAAAACCTGCGGCTTCCCTGCTTTATCCAGATCGATAACAGTCCCATTCAGCGCTGGCTGACGACTGACGACGACGATCATCGCGGCATTCCAATTGAAGTGGGTGGACGCGGCAGTGGATTTGTCGTCAAGGACCAGGGATTTATCCTGACGAACAAACACGTCGCCCAGGGGTGGAAGGTGCCGGGCTGGATGGACTTCGACTCGAATGGCGGCATACTGATTCGGGTCTCGACGGCTGGCCAGGGTGAAGTCAGCCTCGCCCGGATTAACCCAAAGGCCTTCAGGCATCTCAAAGGCTGGGACTTTGACCACCCGGTGAGGTTGATAAGGCCAAACTTCGCCGTGCCGGGAGGCATGGCGCTTGGCACCATGTCCATGGCCGTTCTCGAGGGGCGCAATGAGAACCTGGCGGTGCGCTTTCCCGATACGCGGGATAGCATCGAGGCACGTGTCGTCAAGTCGTCCGCCGAAGCGGACGTGGCGGAGATCAAGATTGATGCCACACGCAAATTGCCTACCATCAACCTTGCCTCGGTGGGTTCCCGGCCACGCGTAGGCGAGCGCGTGACGGTGCTCGGCTATCCAGGCATATCCGAGGAAAAGCACGCGATCGTTCAATCGAGCGAAGGCGGAAACATTGCCAATCTCGTCGAATTGATTCCTCAGCCCACGGTAACGGAGGGCATCATCGCGAAGGTCGGCGACACCGTCAAGGCAGAGAAGAATGTTCAGACCTACGATGACCTCGGCGACGTCTATCAGCTTACGGTGACCGCCACGGGCCACGGCAACAGCGGGGGCCCGGTGTTCGACCGCGACGGCAAGGTGATCGGGCTGTTTACCTATTCCCGTTCCATGGGCGACGAACGCGTCACCTTCGCAGTGCCGATCAAGTACGGACTCGACTTGCTGCTTAACTGAGCTCACCGGGAACGCTTGCCATGTGCGCAGACCAGACTAGTCCAGCGGATCGATCCCGGCTTGCGGTCAGGTGCGCGATGCTGAGCGATGTAGGTTGCGTCCGCGGGCGGAACGAAGACGCGGTCGGCTGCATGATTCCGCGCGAGGACGATCCGTTCGCGCGTGCCGGTGCGCTGGCTGTTGTGGCGGATGGCATGGGTGGGCACGCAGCAGGCGAGGTGGCTAGCCAGATTGCGTTGCGCACGGTACTCCACGAGTATTACCGTAGTGCGCCCGTGCCGGCGGCTGCACTGACAACGGCGTTTGTCGTTGCCGATCAGGCTATCCGTGATCGTGCCGCCGCCGACCCCGGTTGCGATGGGATGGGAACCACCTGTAGCGCGGTCGCCATTGTTGATGGCCTCGCATATATCGCCCACATCGGCGATAGCCGGATCTATCTCCTTCGCCAGGGCGCGTTCCGGCAATTGACCCAGGACGACTCGCTCGTCGGCAAGATGTTTCGCGATGGACTGCTGACGGCGGAAGAAGCCAACAGGCACCCGGACAGGAATGTACTTCTGCGGGCGCTTGGGGCACCGGACCATGCGCCGTCGGTTTCGCCCGAAGGATTTCCGCTGGCGCATGGCGACGTCCTGATGCTATGCACCGACGGCATATTCGGCCAGGTCGACGACGCTACGATTAAGTCCTTGCTCATGAAGCTTGACCCGGTCGATGCCTGTCGCAAGCTGATTGAACTCGCGCGCATGGCGGGCGGGCTGGATAACGCGTCGGTTGCGATCTGCAGTTTGCAGCGGYAGCCGGCAACCGGTAGCGAGTCGGTTCGCTCAACGCGCGAGACCCGTCCTTTCTGAAAGCAACATTAATGGTTTTGATGGACTCGCCATGTCAGCCAGGCAGATAGGCCACTACGAGATTCGCACCCTGCTGGGGCGCGGCGGGATCGGCGAGGTCTATGGCGCCTTCGACACCGAACTCGAGCGTGATGTTGCCATCAAGACCCTGAGGCCGGAGCTAAGCCTCGACAAGGCATTCCTGGAGCGCTTTCGCGCGGAGGCCACCAGCCTTGCCAAGCTGAACCACCCGAACATCACGACGCTGTACGCGCTGTTCAAGGACGCCGATACCTTGTGCATGGTGATGGAGCTCGTTCATGGCCACACACTTGAGACCGTCCTGCAGCGCATCGGCCAGTTCACCGTGCGGGACAGTCTCGCGGTGATCATCCAGGCCATCATGGGTCTGCGCTACGCGCACAAGATGGGCGTGATTCACCGCGATATCAAACCATCGAACCTGATGTTGACKGACAGCGGCACGCTGAAGATCATGGATTTTGGCATCGCGCGCATTCAGGGTTCGCAACGCCTCACGCAACAAGGCGACATCGTCGGCACCCTGGCCTACGCGTCTCCCGAGCAATTGCGCGGCCATGAGGGCGACGGCAGAAGCGACCTGTATGGCCTTGCGACCGTCCTGTACGAACTGATCTCCGGGCGGCTGCCTTTCAACGCCACCAGCGACTATGAATTGATCCGCGCGCAGGTGGAAACGCTGCCTCCGCCTTTGGCCTCGCTATGCCGGGATCTCGACCCGGGCGTTGAAAGGGCGCTGATGCGGGCGCTTGCCAAAGCCCCCGAAGAACGGTTCGACTCGGTAGAGGACTTTGGCCGTGCCCTGGGGGCTGCTTCGCTACTTGCTGATGCGCCTGATATCGTCAGCGAAGGCGTGCTTCAGAGGTTCAATGCGCCCGATCTCAAGACCACCCGCGTCGAGAGCGTGAGCTCAAGCATCGACACAAGCGTCAACCCAAGCGTAAACACAAGCCTGAACGCGGGAGCCCAACTGCGCGTCGATGAGGATGTCGCTCGACACGCTGGGCCACATCCCGCACCGCCGACAACTGCGGACGAATCGCATTCCCGGCAGGTTGAGCAGGCTCCAACCCGCAGCACGGCGGTCAGGCCGGAGCCGGTGCGACCGGGGCCGCGGCTTCGCGTTGCGGGTCTGGGCGCGGCTGCCGCCGGGCTCGTCGTAGGTGCCGGAATACTGTTGATGGCATTGACCCGGCATCCGCAGCCGACGCCCCCGGCACCCCCGCCGGCGTCGAATGTGCCGCCGCAGGTGTCCGTGGCTGAGCCACCCGTGCAGGAACAGCCGATCGATCTTCCGCCGATCGCGCTGATCCCGAAGCCTTCTTCCCCCCCGGCAGGGCCGGGTGGGGGTAATCCCGCGTCGCCGCGGGCCAAGCCAGACCTTGAGGGAACCGTGGCCCAGGTGCTGGATTCGGGAGCGCTGATCGTCGGCGGGAAAATTGTCAATCTTTCCTCCATACGCGGCGAAGACGGAAAGCCTGCCCAGGCCATGCAGCGCTATCTCAAGGGTAAGGGCAACCAGCTCCAGTGTTTCGCCAAAGACAAGGCCTTTCAGTGCTTCGCGGATGGAGAAGACATTGGCGAGCACGCTCTCCGAAACGGCTGGGCTCGCGCAAGGGACGGCGCGCCGGCGCAATATGCCACTGCCGAGCAGGACGCGCGACGCGCGCACGTCGGTGTCTGGGCAATGTAGTCAAGGGGGGGGCGATTCCGCCTGACTGTCAAAGGATAAACGCAATGAACAAATGGACTCTAGCAATTGCCTGCACGGCAACCGCAAGTGCGGTTCTTGCGGGGTGTGCGCAGGGCGATTCGACAGGCATGAACAAGACCACTTCGGGTGCGCTGATTGGTGCTGGCACGGGTGCTGCGCTTGGCGGGATCTTTAGCCATGGCAATGCGGGCGCAATAGTCGCGGGAGGCATGGCCGGCGCCCTGCTTGGCGGCATCATCGGCAGAGAGATGGATGAGCGAGACCGCGAAGCCCGCCAGGCCGCATTGAAGCAAACCTTGCAGACCGCGGAGAACAACCAGCCAAGGACCTGGCGTAACCCGAAGACGGGGAATTCCGGCACCATCAAGCCGCTCAGCGGATACACGAAGTCCGCAAGCGCGCAAACGTGCCGGAACTTCACGGAGACTTACGTAAAGGAGGGGAAGTCTTACGAACAGACTTCGCGCGCGTGCCGGAATGCAAAGGGAGAGTGGGAGCTGGCCACCCAATAGTGTCTTTCGGGATCGAATTTCATGGAACGGTGCGCGCCCTCCTCGCCGTGGTGCCTGGTTCTGGCAATTGGGGCGATCGGCATCTGGGTTCTAAGCGCAGCCGCAGAGCGCGGCGGGTCGCCCGATGACTTCGCCGGCGATATCAAAGCTGTGGGCGCACAAAGACACGCAAATCCCGGCCACGGAAAGGACAAGAGCCATGACGGGATGCTTCGCAGCGGCACGGCATTCTTTGTGGCGCAGTCCGGAGAGATGCTCACCAGCGCGCACGTCGTGCGCGGCTGCCGGCAGATCGATGTCTGGCCAGCCGACCTGAAGAGCGTGCCCGCATCAGTTGTGGCCATCGACGAGCAGCGAGATCTGGCGCTGCTCGCAACGAACCGTCCAGTGGAAATGGTGGCGCGGCCCATTGCCAAATCCGTCCGCCGGGGCGCGCCGGTCTATACGATCGGCTTCGGCCTCACGCCATCGACGCCGCTTGTGCCTGTCATGACGCGAGGGTCCGTGCGCGGCATTGTGCAGCCTGAGGGCCATCGGCTTCTGGTGCTGCGCGCTGCGCTGCATGAGGGCAATAGCGGAGGGCCGGTTGTCGACGCGCAGGGTGAGTTGCTCGGCATGGTCGTGGGACGGTACACGGACAAGCCTGAACTCAGCGTCGCGGTTCCAGCGCAGGACCTTGCACAGTTCCTCCACTCAATGTCCATCGCGCCGGCGCCGCCCGCGCTTCAGGCTCCGGAGCTGAAGCCCGGCACAAGGCTCAGGCAGATTTCGGCTCTCGTTCAATGCGCCGAGTAGATGCCCTGGGAAATGCCCTCGGAGAGGCATGGCGAATGCCGTAGCATACCTATAATGAATGGCGAGGATTGTGGCGATGCACAGCACGAGCGTGGAAGCGCGCAAGTACCTGGAGTTTCAAAATGGCAAATGTCACGCGTTTCGCTTTCGGTACGCACCGGTTGATCCCCCTGTTAATCGCGGCGCTTTCCATCCTCGCTGCCTGGCCGTCCGCCCGTGCAGGCGAACTCTTAATGAGGGAACAGGACATTAGCGTTGAGTCGATCACCAATGCCTTGACTCCGCAGGATGCGGATGACCGGAACGAGACACTCGGCATCGTGCACCGTGATGTCCCCGCGACGCAGGAACTCGGCAGCGCGGCGAAAAGTCCGTCCGCGCAGTTGCTGATCACATTCAACAGCAATTCTTCGAGGCTGACCGCAAGTGCCCGTGCGGCGCTCGGCAAGGTCGCCCGCGGGCTGCAATCGGCAAGGCTCTCCTCATACAAGTTTCGTATCGAAGGGCATGCGGACCCGCGCGGCCCGGCGGATGCCAACCTGAAGCTTTCCGAGAGCCGCGCCGCGGCGGTGGCGGAATACCTGACGCTGGAGGGCGGCATAGCCGCGGACCGTCTGACGCCGGTGGGCAAAGGCGCTACCGAGCCACTGAATATGCAGAACCCCACCGCCCCCGAGAATCGTCGTGTGACCATCGTCACGGTGAAGGAATAGTCGCTGCATGTGGGCTCACGCTGTCGCTGAGCGGCGACTGCGCCGACTTTGCCGAGGCCGGCGGGGATCCAGCCATCGCGGGTGATGGGGCAGGGCGGTCGTGGGACAGCCGGGCAGCAGACGTACCGCGCATCGCCTAGTCTTGCGTTGTGGTAACAGCCAGGAGAGTGCTATGAACGAAGAGACCTTCAACCTCAGCATTCGCAAGTTCCTCAAGGTCGTCGGCGTGAGCTCGCAGCGGGAAATCGAGCAAGCGGTATCCAGCGCGCTCGCGGCCGGCACCGTCACCGGCACGGAGCGTTTGCCGGTCGTGGTTACGTTGGAACTGGCGGCTTTGCAAGTCAAGGTTCAGTTTGACGGCGAGATTCAGCTTGAGTGACGCCGGCTGTCCTCCGACGCTTTCGCTGATCGCAAGTGGCTAAAGGGGCTCCCACAAGAATTTCCCAGAAAAAGCTTGCAAGCTTAGTGGGAAACCCTTAGTATTCGGTCCCCCGCAGCAGGAAACACCGCTGCAAAC